>CAKZKV010000304.1 GCA_937124505.1 uncultured Alphaproteobacteria bacterium | reverse complement strand
GGACAGGCCAACATCATGGGCAGAGCCGCTGGCGTCCTGATGCACCGCGATCAGACACGGCACACCGCCGCCTTTCTGGTATTCACCGCGCACCGTATGGCCGGGGCCTTTCGGGGCCACCATGAATACGTCAATGTCCGGGCGCGCTTCGATCAGGTTAAAATGAATGTTCAGACCGTGGGCAAAGGCCAGCGCCGCGCCTTCTTTCATATTGTCGTGAAGTTCGGCATAATAAATGTCAGCCTGTAATTCGTCAGGTGTCGCAAACATAATCACGTCCGCCCATTTGGCGCATTCCGCCGGAGAGGCCGTTTCAAAACCGGCTTCCTGTGCCTTTTTGTTTGTGGAACTGTCCGGACGCAAACCAACCTTCAGCTCTTTACATCCGCTATCGCGCAGGTTGGCAATGTGGGCGTGTCCCTGTGATCCATAGCCGATCACAGCAACTTTTTTACCTTTGATCAGATTTACATCACAATCATTATCGTAATAAACTCTCATTTGTTCTCTCTCGATGTTTAATTAAATTTTCTTACAAGTGCATAAAATAAGGTTTGAGATCAAGTATCTTTTCGTTCCATGATAGAAAGATGCGCTATTTTGGCAAAAATGCTGCCGAAAAGGCAGGCTGAATCAATTCTGTGCTTCCTTTTCTTTGTCCATAAAGTCCTGCAAGACCAGGCCAAACAGAACGTGATCCTGCCATTTGTTATCAATTTCGATATACGCCTTTGCAAACCCTTCTTCCTCAAACCCGACGTGACGCAGCAAGTTCTGGCTGCTTTTATTATCAGGCAGGACGGACGCATTCAGGCGGTGCAGTTTCAGTTCCTCATGGGAAAAATAAATCACCATCCGCAAGGCCGCACGCATCAACCCCTGCCCCTGATGCCATTCATCCAGCCAATATCCGAGTGAGGCAAATTGTGCAGCCCCCCGGCATACGTTATTGATATTAATGCCGCCAATCATGCGGGGACGTTCGTCTTCATTGACCGGCTGTTTGAAAATAAAAAACGCATAGGCGCGATCATTTACCCAGTCCCGCCGCTGGCGCACAATTCGTCTCTGGAAAAAGGCAGGCGTCAGGGCATCTGCCGGCCAGCCGGGCTCATAAGGTTTCAGGAATTTCTGATTACGACGGCGCAGGACAATCCATTCCCCTTCATCCGTCACCTGCGGAGGGCGCAGCAAAATCCGTGAGCCCCTGATCTCAAAATCAGGCAAGACCTGCTCGTATTCCTCATCATCCATCCATGTCATGGCGCTATCTTATCGAAAGTCATCGGGAAAGGAAAAGCCTTTTGCAGGATTGCATGGTTTTTCGGGGTCATACGCCGCCCCTTTATTCAAGGTTGCCCCGGCCTGCCAGAATGTTGTGAGGTCTTCTACATTGGGACGCGGGCGCTCTTCCGGTTCCTTTACCACATTGCCGATATAAATCGCCCCGGCAATGTGGTCGCGCTCGTCCAGCCCTAAAGAGGTTTTGAATGCCGCATTGGAACTATACCACTCGGTCAGCCAGTTTGCACCATACCCCATCGCATTGGCCGCAAGTGACAGGTTATAGCAGGCATTGGCGCTGGAGAGAATTTGTTCCCAGACAGGTTTTTTGGCCATGCGAATACGGGAGATAACCAGAATAACCGTAGACGCCCGTAAAAACCGCGCGGCTTCCAGATCCAGTTTGTCTTCTGTCGCGTCCGGCTCTTCTATTTTATAGGCCTCCCGCAGCAATGCCCCGACATCGCGTCTGGCATCACCGTCAAACACAACAAAATACCAAGGGTAAAGTCTGCCATGGTCCGGCACACGCGCCGCAATTTCCAGCATCTTTTTGATTTCTTCATGATTGGGGCCTTGCTGATCACCAAGCAAATTCATGGGGCAACTGCGCCGGGTTTGCAGATATTCTAATACCTCTGAAGATTTGCGGGCTGTTGAGAGTGTCATCGTTTTCTCCTGAGTTTGTTATTTTCCACCTTCCAGACGGCGCAGCAATTTTTCTGCGGCTTTTTTTTCTGCTGCGCGGCGGGAAGCTCCTTTGGCTTCCTCCGC
Organism: uncultured Alphaproteobacteria bacterium; assembly: GCA_937124505.1. Classification (GTDB taxonomy): domain Bacteria; phylum Pseudomonadota; class Alphaproteobacteria; order Micavibrionales; family Micavibrionaceae; genus JACKIP01. The sequence goes on along the minus strand of CAKZKV010000304.1, from coordinate 2,963 downwards.
CTCATGGCCTTCAACCGTTACACATATCGTAAAAAGCGGGGCATGATCCGGGCCTTCGCGGCCAACCATTTCATAGTCCGGCAATGGCAGGCCGCGCCCCTGCGCCCATTCCTGCAAGGCGGTTTTCGGGTCTTGCGGCGGCTCCACCATCACGTCGATCAAATCCCCCCATAAGCTGGAAATCAGTGTTTTACAGACGGACAGATCGCTATCCAGATAAATTGCCCCCAGCAGCGCCTCCATCCCGTCTGCCAGCACATTGTCGTTTTCTGCACCACCTGCGGCACGCTCGCTTTCGGACAGGATCATCACCTGTTCCAGATGAATATCGCGGGCAATTTGAGAGAGGGTCTTGCCCTGTACCAAAGCCGCATGGCGCTTGGCCAAGTCGCCTTCCTTTTCATCGGGATAGCGGTTATAGAGGATGTCCGCCATGACCAGACCCAGAACACGGTCGCCCAGAAACTCCAGACGTTCATAATTGACCGCTTCTTCATTCGACATAGACATGCTGGAATGCGTCATGGCGACCTGCAGCAGAGTGACATCTTGAAAACGGTATTGAATTGTGTCTTGAAGCTGATCAAATACGGCAGACATTACTGTTCCTCCGCATCCTTTACCTTCTCTTCCGTCTTCAGGCGGATCGGATCAATGTCCGTGAATAAGCGTTCTGCCCGCACCGTCCACGGCCATTTCCAAAACTCAAAGATGGAATTACCTTCCTCAACCGAGAAAAACAGGAAATCCGCACGCCCGACAATATTTTCAATCGGCACGAACCCGACCAGATTTTCAACCCGGCTGTCCATGGAGTTATCGCGGTTATCGCCCATCATGAAATAATGGCGCGGTGGAACATGGAACACAGGCGTGTTATCAAGCTGGTGCTGGTCGCCATCTTCATAAATATGGAAGGTCGCGCCGCCCGGCAGCGTTTCAATATATTCATGCCGGGTCACGGCCATGCCGTCTTCTTCCATCCGTACCAGTGGCAGAGGTTCTCTTTTTGTCGCTTCGCCGTTGATATAAAGCTGTCCGCCGATCATCTGTATTTTATCCCCCGGCAGACCAATCACACGTTTGATATAGTCAATAGATGGATTAGACGGCAATTTAAACACGACCACATCGCCGCGTTGCGGTTCTTTTTCCCATACACGTCCTTCAATCGGGGCAAGCCCCATGGGGAAGGAATAGCGGCTATAACCATAGGCAGGCTTACTGACAAACAGGTAATCTCCAACCAGCAATGTCGGCTTCATCGACCCGGAAGGAATGTTGAAAGGCTCAAGCAGGAACGTACGGATAAGCAGCGCCAGAACAATGGCAATAAAGGCCGTTTTGGCAAACTCCGTCCATTCTTCTTTAGCCGTTAAAGGAGGATCATTTGCTTTTTTGTCTTTTGCAGCGTTTTCTGCGTCTTTCAAACTGTCCGTCATTTTTTGTTTGTACTGGATATAAGTATGTCATTCCAGTCTTATTTCTTGTTTCTTTGGAAATAAAAAAACCCCCCGCTTTTTCAAGTCCGGGGGGTTTTTCGTATCTTTTTACTTACTGGGCGGCCTGGGCAACACCACAGCTTGCCGCGTCATTCAGTTCGCTTTCAAAGGACGTATCGAAACTGTAGTTCACCGTTGCGCCACCTTCCAGACCACTGAGCGCATCACTCCAGCAACCGACTTCCTCACCACCGGCAGCGGGGTCAAGGGCGGCCAGTTCTTCTGCGGAAAGTTCGCCGTCACCGTTTGTATCGCCCGGAATGCCGCCTTCTTCAACACCGGCAGCCGGTGTGAGGTTATTCAGCAGCAGGGCTGTCTGTTGCGGGGTCACGCTGGGCAGACCTGTGATCGTCACACTGGCTCCGCTGACATTACCGTCAAACGTTCCAAACGTATTGAAGAAGTCTTCCAGATTGTCGATGCCGCCCAGGAAGAACAGACCCAGTGTATCGTCATCAACAAAGTGATAGAACATATCTTCCAGCGTGCCTGTATAGTTCAGGTACGTGCTTTGAGACCCGTCATAAAGGGACGGTTGCCCCGGCTGGAACAGCGCATCATTTGACAATTCCACAAAGAATTCGCTTTGTCCGTCAAAGATGGAGGTTCCGATAGAGCCTTCAAATCCGTCCAGAGGATCATTGTCCGTCAGGGCAACATCCGGGCCGTTGAATTGCAGACCGATCTGTCCGCCATTGAAGGTATTGGACGCGCCGATCATGTTGACAACGCCGCTGTTAAAGGCCGCGCCAACAGGGTTGTTGGACATGGTGTTTCCTGTGAACATGACGTTTTTGTTCGCATAGTCAGACAGAATACCAATCTCACCTGCATTCGAAACATCGTTATTGGTGATGGTGATCATGTCTGTGTAGTTCACGTCTACACCATGCGCGCCGACATCATCAATGTCATTGCCACTGACCAGAAGGGAATAACCAACACCTTCATCATTATAGCCATCGGCGAAAATACCGTCACGGCCCGCATGATTGATGATGTTACCCGTTATCTGGCCGTTTCCGTAGAAAATAGCCTGAATACCGTTGCCGTCAACTTCACCGTCCAGACCATTTACATCCAGACCGACATGGTTGATCACGTTGCTGCGGATAAAGAACTCATCCAAATCCTCAACGGCGATCCCGTTATCTCCGGCCTGATCCACCGTATTATTACGGATGGTCGCGGTAAAGAACGGCTCAACATCCAGAACACCAAAGGCAACGCCTGGCTCAAATCCACCGGCATAGCCGACAACCTCGATCCCGTCGTCATTGACGTTATCAACATCGTTGTCCGCGACCAGAACATCGGCCACGCCTTCAACATCAATGCCGTCATCATCCGCCGTGTTCACAATGTTATTTGTAGTCACGGTTGATGTGCTGAGGAAGTAATCGACAGGTTCCGGTTCAACAGCAATTTTTGCTTCTACAAGATTGACTTCAATGCCCTTCT
>CAKZKV010000303.1 GCA_937124505.1 uncultured Alphaproteobacteria bacterium | reverse complement strand
CTGTCCTTTTTGCTCTGGTTTGCCATTGATCCATCGCTATTATTGGCCTATCTGGAAAAACCTCTTATTTTCTGCGGCATTTTGCTCACATTCTTCCTGACCGTTTATTTCGGCACGCAGCTAAAAAAATGCAGTATTTCGATCCAGGCACTGAAAGTCATCTGGTTTGTAATTTTTGCGAATACTGCCGGTGCGATACTGGCAAAAATCATCATGGCCCAGTCCACAAACCCACTTCAAGGCGCCCTCGCCTTCACATTTGTCGAGGCATGGATGATGATCGCTATGTGGCTACTCTATATTCATCGCGCCAAACCAATTCCTTTTTCTGCGCTGTTTGAAAAAAAGACCGCCCTGAATGGCCTCATAATCGGGGGAATTATGGCGGTCAATGTTGTTATGCTGGTCGCCTCTCTTCATTACGTCGACAATCCGGGATACGTCTCCGCCCTGAGATTTCTGGATACCGTCATCATTATCTTCATTCACAAGATGATTGGAAGACAGGACAACAGTAATAAAATGGCAGGCCTTGGCATTGCGGCAAGCGCTATTTTGCTGATTATCCTGAGGGAATTAGCCCTGTCCTGATAATGTCTAGAATCTTGTCCCAAAGTTAAACCGGAACCGCTCTTCTTCATCGAAATCTTCCTTCAGAATCGGGAACCCGAAATCAACCCGGATCGGCCCGAAAGGAGAACGCCATGACATCCCGACCCCGGCAGACACGCGGATTGATTGATTATCATCAAACGGGTTGGCCAGACTGGAGGTTTCGTCGATGTCCCACAGGGAACCAAAATCACTGAACGCATGGCCTTTGACGCCCAATTCTTCCGGCAGGAAGACAGGGAATGTCAGTTCAGCCGTTCCTCGGTAGAAGTAATTCCCGCCAAGAGAGTCCGTTGTCGTAACATCGCGCGGACCAATCCCGGCTTGCTTAAAACCTCGAAGTGTGGAGCCGCCGAGGAAGAAGCGTTCGTTAATTTCAACGTTCTCATTGCCAATGCCTGTAATAGCGCCTGTTTCCGCCAGAAGGTTAAAGATAATATCTCCATAAACCGGCGTATAGTAAGACGCCCCTAACTTGGCAGACACATAGTTGGCATCACCGCCAATCCCGGCATATTCCGTATCAAACCAGCCGAGCAAGCCATCCGTCGGGAAGAGTGTTGAATCCACATCCTCATAACTCAGACGCTGCGAAATGGCAGACGTTGTACGTTCTCCTGCTTGCTGGCGAATGAACAGAGACGCCGTTGGGGCTACATTGTCAATATTGTTATATTCATAGCGGTAGCGAAGAGTCTGGCGCCAATGCTCAGACAGCGGATAACCAAGACGCAACGCACCTCCTGAACGTTTCTGGTCAAAGGAACTCTCACTTTGCAGATCGCGAGTAATATGGAACAGGTCGAACCCGGCAGCCAGATCACGGTTCATGAAATACGGCTCGGTAAAGGAAAAATCAAACTCGGTGCGTTCCCCGGCGACTGTTGCCGCCAGCAAGACATCCTGCCCACGCCCCATGAAATTCCGCTCACGGATACGGAAGTCGGCCAGAGGGCCGTCACTGGTCGAGAACCCGGCCCCAACCGATAGTTCCCCGGTCGAGCGCTCCTCCACATCAATATCAATCACGGATTTATCCGGCGCACTGCCTTGCTTGGCCTCAACATGGACGCTTTCAAAATAACCCAGATCTTTGATATTCTGTTCAGATTCAGCAACTTTTGTCCGATTGAACGGGTCACCTTCAACCACCTCAATCTCGCGGCGAATAACCTTATCAAGCGTTCTCACATTGCCGTTAATATTGATACGTTCCACGAAAACGCGGGGAGATTCATTAATTTGCAACGCGACATCAATCGTCTGTTCTTCGCGGTTTTTACGCGGCACAGGACGCACATTTACAAAAGCATATTGTAAATCACCCAGTTTATTGGTCATGTTGGTGATCGTTTCCTGTACCGACTCGGCGTTATACCAGTTTCCTTCCGAAAACGTAATATCCGGCTGCAGAACAGAGGAATCAAAGTTGGAAATCTGCGAGTCGATTCTGACATCGCCAAACTTGTAACGCTCCCCTTCTTCAATATTAAACGTAATGTAGAAATCCTGATTATCACGGGATAATTCGGAATTCACGGACACGATATTGAAATCGGCATACCCTTCCTTCAGATAGAATCGGCGCAGCAATTCCTGATCAAAGGCCAGACGGTCGGGATCATAACGATCATCAGCCGTAATAAAGCGATACCATCGTGTTTCCTTGGTTGTAATCTCTTCACGCAACTGGTCGTCAGAAAAACGCTCGTTCCCGATGAAGCGGATAGAGCGGACTTTGGTGATGTCGCCTTCGTTAATTTCAAACACAAGATTGATACGGTTCTGGTCCAGCTTGATAATTTTCGGGTCGATTACGGCGGAAAAGCGTCCCTGACGACGGTAAAGCTGTGACAATCTTGTAACGGCGGCCTGAATTTTAGTACGGGAAAAGACCTGACGCGGACGAATAGCGATTTCCGCCAGCAACTCGTCATCTTCAATGCGTTGATTCCCCTCAAACGCGATCTGGTTGATGATCGGATTTTCAATCACCAGCACATTCATAATGCCGTTTTCGGCGCGAATCTTCACATCGGCAAACAGTCCGGTTTGGAACAGATTGCGAAGCGCCTCCTCAATCACGTCCTGTGTAATCGGCTGCCCTCTTTTTAAATTCATGTAGGACGACACCGTCTCCGGCTCCAGCCGCTCAATGCCCGTTACCTTGATCTCACGAAGAGTCTGCTGCGCGTGCGCGGCAGCGGAAACGCATAAAAGGAGTGTCAAAAAGGAGAATCTGATCCAGAAAATTTTCATCCTTTTTGTATAAAATATTTACCAGAGTCGGTCAATTCGCTTTCTGGAGCATGCCGAAAGAAACACGTCAAAAATGTGTCGTTTTTACAATACGCTACAAAATCAGATGAAAAATATCATTCAGATTGGCAAAGAGCATCAAGCCGACCAGAACGATCATGCCAAAACGGAAGGCATATTCCTGCACATTCTCAGACACAGGCGAGCCTTTCACCGCTTCAATCCCGTAAAACAGGAGGTGTCCACCATCCAGTAAGGGAATCGGAAACAGGTTAATCAGGCCGAGGTTGATGGAAAGTAACGCTGTGAAAGTAATCAGGGCAATGATCCCGCTGGTCGCCATATCTCCG
>CAKZKV010000302.1 GCA_937124505.1 uncultured Alphaproteobacteria bacterium | reverse complement strand
TTAAACAGGATCAGTTTGACCGCTTGGTTGAAAACGCGCCGGTACTCGATTATGAAGAGAGCGTGACTAAAGAACAGCTGTTTGCGGACGCCGCAGAAAAACTGGCGCCGTTGTTGGACATCAACCATGATGATCTGGCGAAAAACCTTGAGAAACGCGAAGAGGAAAACAGCACGGTACTCAGCCCGTTCCTGGCGGTGTCACATGTCATCATTAAAGGAACCGATAAATTTGAACTGCTGATAGCCCGTGCGAAGGAAGGAGTTAAGTTTTCCGCTGAGGCCCCCACCGTCCACGCGGTATTTGTTCTGGTCGGATCCGTTGATCAACGCAACACTCACCTGCGTGCACTTTTCGCCATTGCCCGGATTACGCAGGCCGACGAATTTGAAGCGGCGTGGCTGGAAGCCAAAGACCACCAGATCCTGCGCGATCTGATCGTGCTGTCGGACCGGCGCCGGGCTCGCCGCAAAGTGAAAAACGGACCACACGACCCTCAAAGAGATTAAGAGAAAGTGTGAAAAACCAGCAGAAATTACAGCGTCGAGGATTACAGAATTTGCGGCATCTGATATTCGACGGCAGGAAGCGTCAGCCCGATCAACAGAATGGAAAAGACAAGGAAAGGAGTTTCCAATGAATACCCCAAAAAACCATGCAGTCATCCTTCTGGAAAAGGAGTACGAGGACCTTGAATTCTGGTACCCCCTGTTACGTATGCGCGAAACCGGTATTGAAGCCCAGGTAACGGCTCCGGTTTCGGGCAAAATCTATCACAGCAAACATGGGTACCCAGTCATCTCCGATTCGACCCCTGCTGACATCAATCCGGCTGATATCGGTCTGCTGATTATTCCCGGCGGCCACGCCCCCGAGCACATGGTGCGTCATCCGGATATGGTTCAATTGGTGCGCAATGTGCATATGTCAGGCGGCCTCATAGCGTTTATCTGCCATGGCGGTCTACTGGCCTGTTCGGCCGATATACTCAATGGGCGCCGAGCCACCTCGACGCCCGCCATCCGGGACGAAATGGAAAAAGCCGGTACCGATTGGCACGATGAACCGGTCGTGGTCGACGATCGGCTTATCAGTTCGCGGTGTCCCGACGACCTTCCGGCCTTCTGCCGGGCCATTTTCGAAGAGACCGGGCATCGCTTCACCACACTGGTTTAATCTTCACGTTAGTAACAATGTGGTAATGGCATTATAATGATTATCTGATCGTGCCTGTGTTTGTCCCGAATGAATAACCAACACATCAGCAAGAACGACAGCCGCCGATCAGGATGATATGCGGAACAAGAACAATCCCGCCCGCCTATCAGCTTATTTTCAGCCATCGAAGATGGAAACCCTCGATGGCTCCGGCAATCAGAACAATATTGAATAAATAGAGCTCGCCCCATTGAGGGTATGAGCTTTGTTAACAGGGCTGTTATGAGATAAAAATCCGAACAAGAGAGGCTTTTCTGCCTCCCTTGTCGGAAAAAGACGCTTTATATTTCTTGTCCCTACAACAAAGAAAGGTAAAGCGCAGTGGGTATAATCCAATTTCAACCAGAGTTTCGTCCAGCACTTCCTGCGGTAAAAGGCCCCAAAGATTACACAGA
>CAKZKV010000301.1 GCA_937124505.1 uncultured Alphaproteobacteria bacterium | reverse complement strand
AAAACGTATTAAGGAAGATATGAGCCGCCGCGAGGAGCAGCTCAAGGAACGCCTCGTTCTGATGGAAGAAAAAGCCATAGCAGATATTTCGCAGCATACTTCTGACCTGACATTGGCCGCGGCCCGTGAAATTATCGCAAGTTCCATGTCACAGAAAGAGAATGACCGCCTGAACAGTGAAGTTCTGAAAGAGCTTTCTTCCCAAACCCTTCATTAACGTCTATAGTCTGCGTTATGAGCAATGTAATTGAAACGTTAGGTGTTGCGGTCAAAAAATCCGCAAAAATTCTGGCGACCGCCCCCACCAAACAAATCAATGATGTTTTAAACACAACCTCACGCCTTCTTCTGGAGGCCGAGGGAGAGTTGATCTCAGCCAATGATGCGGATATTGTCGCCGCCAGAAAAGCGGGACGGGACGATGCTTTTATTGACCGCCTCCGTCTCAGCAGAAACCGCATTCAAGCTATCTCGGATTCTGTGAAAGTCGTTGCGGAACTACCGGACCAGGTCGGCGAAATTATTAGTGAAACCGAGCGTCCTAACGGCCTTTTAATTCAAAAAGTACGCGTCCCGATTGGCGTGATCGGCATGATTTATGAATCACGCCCGAATGTGACGATTGATGCGGCCTGTCTCTGCCTGAAATCTCACAACGCCGTTATCTTGCGTGGCGGCTCAGAAGCATTTGAAACCAATAAGATGCTGCATAGCCTGATTGTCAAAGCATTAAAAGAGCACAAACTTCCACAGGAAACTGTGACGTTTGTAGATTCTACGGACCGGGCACTTGTCAAAGACATTCTAAATGCAGTCGGCGTGATCGATGTCCTGATCCCCAGAGGCGGAAAAAGCCTGACGGACCGCGTCATGAATGAAGCCAAAATGCCGGTTTTTGCCCATCTGGACGGAATTTGTCATGTTTATGTCGATGCCAGTGCCAAGGCAGACATTGCGCGGGCCGTTGTTGTGAACTCCAAAATGCGCCGCCCCGGCATTTGCGGCGCTGCAGAGACCTTGTTACTGGATGCTGCACTGCCTGCTCCACAGAAAAAAGATTTGTTGAACCAGCTTATCAAAGCCGGATGCACCATCCGCGGGGACGAGACACTTCTAAATCTCGATAGCCGTATCGAGCCAGCCAATGATGAGGACTGGACAACAGAATACCTTGCCCCCACTATCAGCGCAAAAATTGTAGACGGTGTCGAAGAAGCCATTGCACATATCAATACATATGGCTCACATCACACGGACAGTATTCTGGCCGAAGATCCAGATGCTGTTGCACGCTTTCTGGAAGGTGTTGATAGCGGCATTGTCATGCATAATGCCTCCACCCAGTTTGCCGATGGCGGCGAATTTGGTATGGGTGCGGAGATTGGTATCTCAACCGGCAAATTGCATGCACGCGGCCCCGTTGCATTGGAACAATTGACCACCTACAAATATTACGTCTTGGGAACGGGGCAAATCCGGGATTAATCCTTATGACTTTTACTCCGCCGCGACGCACTGCCGTACGTCCTTGGAACCATCTCAAAATTGGCTTGTTTGGCGGAACATTTAACCCGCCTCATGACGGACATCTCCATATCTGTGATGTTGCCCTGAAAAAAGGGGACTTTGACTTTATCTGGTGGATGGTTACGCCTCAAAACCCACTAAAAAGCGGACATCATATACCAGACTTTGAAGAGAGAATGGCATGGTCCAGAGCCGCCATTCATCATCCCAGAGTTTTGGTCACGGACATAGAACAACAGATCGGCACTTATAAAAGCATTGATACTATAAAAAAGCTAAAGACAACCTTTCCCAAAACACATTTTACCTTCATTGCCGGGACAGATAACGCGATGAACCTGCATAAATGGGAAGAATGGCAATGCCTGATGAAAGAAGTTCCATTCATGTTCATTGCCCGCCCCCCTGCGATTGATCTTGTGAAAAAATACCCCGCACGCATTATCCATCATGGCGATCTGCAATGGATACTGGAAACAAAACTGGTTGACCGTTCTTCAACCCAGATCAGACGTGAACGGAGTTTCAGTTGAAAAAAACCTTTATTCGGAGTATAATGATACTATGACGATGTTAAAATATATGAGGTTTGCCCTTTGATACGGTATAACCTGCGACATCTCAAGGTGCAGCAAGTTCCCCAAAATGGATGGTCCTTTTTGAACAGGTTTTTTATAACCTGTTTTTGGGTATGCGCATCTCAACTCAACATAGGAGACAAAAACAATTCCCGCATCTAAAACACACCCTGACCTGGCTGACCCGGTCGGGTTAAAATCAGCAATTGAGCAGTGGCTTGACGATGATAAAGCGCAAGACATAGAAACCATAGACCTGCGTGGTCAAACGGCGATTGCAGACTTTATGATTATTGCAACCGGTAACTCTTCCAGGCAAACAATTGCCTTGGTTGAAAAACTGAAAGAGCGTCTGCATACCCACGGTATAAAGGAACTGAAATCCGAAGGTGAAAAAACAGGTGACTGGGTGATCCTTGATACCGGAGATGTCATCGTCCACGTTTTCCGCCCCGAAGTCCGCGAATTTTATAACATTGAGCAAATGTGGCGGATGGGCAGCCCTCTGGAAGTTGTAACAGATTCTAACGGGCTAAGAGCTTAGAGCGTTCATCGTTCCTTTTCGGGTGCATTACTTCGTCACTTACGTACGTTTTGTACGCTTTGCGTCTCGTGCCTGCCCAGAAATAAACGCTGTTTGCTCTAGCCGCTTGTTCTGTGGCAATTTTTCAGGCATGAATAAATCATGCTTACAATAGATTTGATTGCCGTTGGCAAACTGAAAAAAGGCCCCTATTTCGAGTTACAGCAGGACTATGCCAAGCGCATTACTCGCTGGTCACTTGACCTGCACCAGATTGAAAGCCGTTACAAAGAACCCCAAAATATGAATGACGATGAAAACCGCAAGATTATGCAATTGATAACCCCTGCGGCTTTTAAAATTGTGCTTGATGAGCGTGGGGAAGGTCTGCGCTCTCTGGATTTTGCCGAAACAATAAGAAAGATGCAGGATACTGGCGTTTCTCATTTCCAGTTTATGATCGGCGGTGCAGAAGGATTGA
>CAKZKV010000300.1 GCA_937124505.1 uncultured Alphaproteobacteria bacterium | reverse complement strand
CACCGATAAGTGTCACCTTATCTCACTGGCTTCAAAAGGCATCGTCCCCTGTTAGATGGCGAGTTTATATACTCTTTTCATAGGACTTCTCCATTTTGAGGTTACAAGGACTATATACGAATTTGAATTATATTTCCAGAATATTGATGATCTGCCGGCGCACTAACAGAAAGACCTGAAGCTATCCAACTGCCAGTGCGCTTATAACAAAACCTGATCGATCCGGATTGAGCAATCAGGCGACTGGGCATATGGCGCACCAGCCTTGGCAGGCTGTGAACGGGTTCGCCGTCATTCCTACCACCGTGCTTGCTCCATGCCTGACCGTAACCAGACGGCTTCTCCCACGGTCCCGGCGCTTTTCACGGCTCGCACGTGAAAGGATCCCGGTCTCCTTATGGCCTCTTGAATGACGCTCGCTGGCCAAACTTGCTCTTTTTCAAGGCCGGGCGTCTGCTTCAGTAAACTTATGATCCTTCAGAACCATCAGCGATGGATTTCATGTCTGTAATTTTTTGAAATTGCGACAGCATGACGGAATGATTTTGTGCTAAATAGCGCACTACATCAGCATTGTTGAGCAGCTTTGTTAGATAGCCTTTGGCAAGCGTAAGATTTAAAACATCCGTACTGTAGCTTTCTTCAACCAGCCTGTATTCGCGCTCCAGATTAGCCATTTCGTTTTCCATGCGTGTCATTTGTTCATCGGTCAAGCCGCGAACCTTTTTCGGCTTTTCCGGATTATTCAATTCCTCTTTTGGTGTGGAGGCCAATAACGCTCTGGCATAGGACAAGGAATATGTGTTGGCATCATTCATCAGTGTGGCCACTTGCATCTGCCGGATCGGTTTCATTTTACGAAGAATATGAAACACACCAATGGCCACCATTTTGTCTTTCAGCAGCTCCGCAGTTTCTGGGCAAATGCCTTCCAGCAATGTTCTTTTTCTGATGATACTGGCAACATCAACGCTAAGCGCTTGAGCAATTTTCTCCTCTGGCACGCCGCGCTCAACAGCACGCACAATCATTTTATGCTCCTGCACCGTGGAAAGGCGGTTGATGTGTTTATTGTAGGTAAAGCTCTCATCATCTGTTGAGATAAGGCAAGTGGCGCTTTGCTCTCCTATTTCTTTCAAGGCTTCAATACGCAGATGCCCGTCCAGTAGAATATAAAGATCTGAGCTGGCCTTTTCTCTTGTAACAACAGGCGGTTCAATAATCCCGACCTCTTGAATGGATGAGAGTATCTGCTTGTATTTGCGGCTGCTGCGAGCTGATGGCGTGACGGTTTTAACAGGAATGATCTGTGCTAACCGTAAATCAACCGTCTGGTCATCGAAGCCGATTTTAATTGTATTACCCATAGCGTTTATCCTTGTTCTTAAGCATCTCTGCAATAGGCTGTGGTAGCGTTGTTAAATTTTCGGCCTTGAGCAGTGTGGCAAAATGATCTTCCGCATAAAGACGATGCAGCGCCTCCACGACAAAGAGTAATTGCGTCTGCACAAACTCAGCCTTTCGGGTGACAGAGCGTTTGCGATCCACTTCTTTTTGATAAGCCATCACAATATCCCGACCGGAGATATTTTCTTGCCGTTTTCCACGCGATGAGCTTCTTCCACCGCGTACAGTTTTACACCTTAAACGCCGAGACTCAATCAGCTTGCGTGCTTGCAAAAGCCGCTTTCCGCGTAGCTCATTATTCTCATATGCTTCTTGTAAAGCGTGCTGCTCATTGCCAGGAGACAAAGCAATTTTAACAGCAATGTTTAGAGGGATTTTTCCTGCTTCAACAGCAGATATGAGGCGTTCTTCGCCACGCTCAATTAGCTTTATAATTTCACTGACATATTCAGGTGTTAATCCAGTTTTATCAGCAATTTCGTTAGCAGTGTATTTTTTGTTGAGCAGTACTTCAATGGCTTTCAGCAAATCAAGGCTGCTGCGCTGTCTTCGCGCCAGATTTTCAACAAGGCTCATCACGAGAGCTTCTTCTTCATCAGCATCAATGACGATAGCCGGAATTTTTGATTGTCCCAAAGCAACAAAGGCTTCCAATCGTCCCTGACCGCAGACCAGATCATAGGGTTTACCTGAATTTCCCTGTGAGCGTGTTACGGTGATGGGGCGTTTTAATCCCACGCGTGCAATATTTTCTTTGATCTCTTCAAAGACTTTTTTGTTACGAACGCGCGGATTGAGGATATGAATGTCCTCGATGTCTAACATTTGGATTTCTGAATCTCTTGTACCTTTGCTCATGCTGCCCCCCATAATTTTGGCGATATTTTAGTTCTACCGGTGAGACTGAAAAAATCTTCCAGATCATCAAAACGATAACAATCCAGCCTGATCCCGTTTGAGTCAGCCAATCGAAGTTTTGGATCCTCGATGTCCAAAGCTGGAAGAAGATAATAATCAAAGGGCTTTTCGTTCAGCTCATCCATGCGAATGGCAATGGTGATGTCAGGTCGGAGGCCACTATCAAGCCTGATCTTCCAGCGATTGCTGCCAGCCGGTGTTTGGAAACAGCGGCAAATAATAATGGAGACACTGATCTCATCATTCACAAAAATCAGATCCGATGTGACTTCTCTGTGAATAGAGCCGCCCAGTTCTTCAATGCGGCGAATGGCATCTTCAACAATGCCGGGGTAAATCTTGCGGAGGTGGCGGTTGATCTCAATATAGCGATAATCACGATCTGGCGTATAACCAATCATCTGATAAGCGCGGATGAGGCTGCCAAAGCGATGTGCATAGGCACTGCTGGAAGGCATATCATCCATTTCATCAATTAGGATCCCGGAAAGCCAACCTTTGCGCTGGTGCAGTTCTTTTAATTTTGTCAGCAGATCTTCATCGGATAATTTTCGGCTGCGCTCGACAATGATGGCTTGGGCGGTGTAAAAATAACGAGTTTCAACAATCGCCTCAAAAACACCTTCCGCGCGCACCCACATATCCGGATCATTGTTCACGCGGCGTTTTTTGAGTTTGCATGAAGTACGGTTGAAAACGTTGTTACCGATATATTTTTCATTGGTCAAAATTTGGTGAACGGTACCGCGAGTCCACTCCCTGTCCAGATCTGTTTTTATGCCTTGTTTATTGAGCTGTGATGCAATCTCGCTTTCATTCATGCGCTTATCGACAAAGCAGCGATAAATCCAACGCACTGTTTCGATTTCATCCTGCGGCCCTGGCACCAATACAACGCGGTCTGTCTGCAGACTTTTATGCTCACCGCGCTTGAGTGTGCCCTTATCATTGCCTTGTTCGTCAATCAGCATGCGGCGCAACCCAAAGCCTGCCGGACCACCCTGGCGATATCCTTTTTCAATGAGGCGACACTGACCAGCAAAGACTTTAGCCGACAGTTCGCGGCTATATTCGCCCGCCATGGCGCGTTTTACGCCTTTAACAATGGTCGATACGGGGGAGCCGTCATTTTCAAATTGCTCGGCCACATATTGAACATCGATGCCAGCACGGCGGCAAATATATTCGTAATAGGCGCTTTCATCGGCATCTTGGAAGCGCCCCCAGCGGGTGACATCCAAAACAAGAATGATATCAAACGCCGCATTACCATCCTGCACATCGGTGATTAAGCGTTGCAAAGCTTCACGACCGCCAATATCAAGACCGCTCTTACCTTGATCGGCATAGGTGGCGATGATCTCAATGTCACGTTTTTGCGCGTAATCCCGAATGGCTTGCTCTTGATTTTCGGTAGAATATTTCTGGTGATCGGTGGACATGCGAACATACATAGCCGCCTTACGCCCATTATTCTCATTCCCTGATTCATTGCTTTTATAATTTTGCACTTTGATCGCCCGCCGTTAAATACACAAAAAAGCGCTGCAACCTGGTCATAATTTCAGGCCGCGCACCGCAAACTGTTCTTTTCCAATGATAAAGAAAGGAGCAGTAAAATGTCTTTTACAAAAATGGACCCTTTATTTCCGGGGCTTAATGAGGAAATAACCAACGAAAATTTAGCCGAAATTGTTGCGTATTCTTTGCAAAAAGACTTCGGTCAATATACCTCCACCATCAAAACAATCGGTCAGACGACAGGAGCGAATTTACGCACTATTCGCAATTGGCATGATGGCCTCAAAGTACCATCCTCTTTGCATTTTGTTCAGTTGCTGCAAGCGTCACCAACATTGAGGAAGTGGTTTTTATCTTATATGTTTGGCGAGGATTTTTGGGATGATTACAGATTGATAAAGGGGCTTGAGCACAGCTCTTTAAATTCCATGAATACGCAGTCTGGAGATGTCAAAACCGGACAAAATGATGTCCCTATAAATGTCCCTATAAATTTGAATGAGAGACAAAAATGGTTTCTGATCAAGTTAGAATCTGACAAGAATACTGCAGCAGAAGATATTGCTCAGCAGTTTAATGTAACCAAGAAAACCGCTAAACGTGATATTGCCGATTTGAAGGCAAAGCACATGATCAGGTTTCATGGCGCGCGTAAAACGGGGTGTTACGAGATAATTTAGTAAAATGCATTTTACTTTAAATCTTGAAAAATCCTAAAAAGTAAGTTATATTTTACTTTATAGCCTAACAAGGCATTTTGAGTAAAAGGAATTTAACTGTGGCTAATTTATTATGGGGCAAGGTTTATTACAAGGATCTCTTCGCGGGTTTCATCCGCGAGGAACCTGGCGACCGCGTCACATTCACTTACGATAGCAGTTATATTGAGGGCGGTCATCCGGCGATTGCTCACACGCTGCCTGTTCGCACAGAGCCGCATATCAGCAATAACGGCTTGCATCCATTCTTTGATAATCTGGTTTCCGAGGGCTGGCTGGAGCAAGCGCAAAGCCGTCTGCTCGGTCGGCGTGAAGTCTCGCGCTTTGAATTGCTACTGGCCTTCGGTTTTGATTGCGCCGGAGCGGTTTCAATTATTGATCCCGAACCATCCGATCTCAGCGAAGCGATGCTCGATATGAACGATCCGAAGGAGATGGCCGTTTTAACCAGCCGCGCATCTTTGTCTGGCGTACAGCCAAAGCTCGCCGTTATCGAAGACAGCGGGATTTTCAGACCCGCCCGCATTGATGAGTTAAGCACGCATATTGCGAAATTCCCGTCGCCAGGGCATCCCGATTTAGTCGAGAATGAATACTTAACGACTTTGGCGTTTAAGGCGCTTCTGCCAGATGACGAGATCGTTCAGCTCGGCATTGAAGAAGTTGAAGGGCTTGATGAGCCAGCATTGCTTATTAAGCGATTTGATCGCAGCTCTGAAGGCCGTTTGCATTTTGAGGAATTCAACCAACTGCTCGGCAGGAAATCACGCACAAAGTACGATGGTGCGCATAAGGATATGGCAAGTTTCATACTTGAGACAAAGGGCTGTTTGCCAACCCAAGCCTTCTTGCTCTACCGCAGAATTTTAACCGGGTTGCTCTTAGGTAATACTGACATGCATCTTAAAAACTTCGCCATGTTTCATGCCGATGGCGGCTTGCGATTGACACCGAGCTATGACCAGGTTGCGGCCTCGCTTTACAATTATAAAACGCTGGCACTTGCCATTGCAGGATCCAAAGATCATCCGATTGGCGACCTTAAAGGCCGTCACCTCGTTTTGCTGGGTGAGGAGTTTGGATTGTCTCCAGCGGCAATTAACATGGCCGCCGAAGGACTTGCCAAAAACACCGAGGCAGCGAAGGGCGCGATCAGTGAAGCACCACTGGGTTCGACTGATTTTAAAGACAACTTGATCAAACTGATGGAAAAGAGATGGAACGGAACATTCAGCTTAATTGGCAAGGCTTTGTCATCGAGGCAGTAAAACGCCGCAAGGAGCAAAAGCTCACGCAGGAGCAACTGGCCGTCCTGGCGGGCGTCAGCAAGCCAACGCTCAACAGCTTTGAACAAGGCAAGACGACCATCAAGCTCGATAGTGCCCTTAAAATTTTAAAGGTGCTAGGTCTGGCGTGAGTTTGAATCCTGTAAACGGATTCGAAGCGTAATATAGGCCAAAACCGCCAAAGGGAGCAGTCCGGATCTGAGCCTTCACCGCTCACTTGAGACCAGCAGAAAATAAGACTTTCCAGCAAATTCAAGCAATGATATTATCAGGGGTGTAAAAGCTTGCTGATTTAGAGACTCAGTTTTTATTTGGTCGCTCAGCACAGCCATTCTGAACGCGTATGCGCATTTGCAAACATATCAAACGGCTCACGTAAGGAATACTCTAGGTTTCCGCCGTTGAGCTGTAGGTTCTGAAATACAAAATTTATCATTCGGCGTTTTGTCTCAATGTCAGAACCGACAAAGGCTCTATGCGCCCCTTCGGCAAGGTTGATATCCGATAGTTTCCAATATTGACATACGGACATTGTGTTGGCAATATCCAACAAATACCGTAGGCAACTGCCAACATGAAAGTGACGAAATATAAATTCCTTTTTATTCCTGTGATCTTGATTCTATCTGGCTGTGGTGCTGTTCATCAGGCTCAACTCAACTCTGCCTCTCAAAGAGCACAACAAGAGATACAAGAGAAATGCTCTTTTTATATGAATGTTTCACCAAAAGAAGCGCGAGCATGGATTGTAGCAGGAGAGCAATCACAACAATGTGCCGCTGGTATCTCAGAGCCTTGGCCAAAGGAACAGATGATGGAAGTCAGCCAGTGCTTCACCGACATTCTTGATAAAAAAGTAAAGCCTGTTGCTTACTCCAGTAAAGCTTATCAGAAATATATGGATGATAGGATTAGCTCTCACAAACAATATGCCGCAGGTGAAATCGGGTGGGATGAGTTAGGTATGCGCTCTGCAGAAAGAATGCAGAATTATTTTAAAAACGGCAAAGACGGAAGCTATTTCAGTTATGCTAGTTGCCACAATGAAGTTATTGCACGAGAGGTTTTTCCAACATACCAGCATAAACCGCTATTGACTGAGTACATGACTAATTTGTCAACCTTCTCCAGAAAAGCTGATAAAGAAAATATGGAGCCTGAAGATTTTGCTGTTGGTGCACAACAGGTTTGGAGTGATTTTGCAAATAAGGAACAGCAGGTGATTTCTCAATATCAAGCGCGCAGTGCAGCAGCATGGCAGCAAACATTTCAAAATATGGCTACTATGCAGCAGATTGAAAATCAGAGAATGCAAAATCAACAAAATTCAATGCAGCACACAAATTGCAATGTTTTCGGCAATCAGGTGAATTGTACGACATGGTAGTTTAAGAAATGTTGTTTCCAAAAAGGTCATTCTGCTGTGCGGTTTTAACAGATCGATCTTCTTGAGTTTGCCGTGCAACCGTTTATGCAGTAGCGTTTTTGCAAAAGAACTCAAAGGAAGCGGTTAAAAAAATTCAGAATTACGGCAAATAAATTTTCGCTAATTATTTGATTTTAAACATAAAAAACAGAGACTCGGTTTTTTTCCGTACGGTCAGCACAGCCATTTTCATGTTTTCGAACCTTTTCCAGACTTTTAGATTAACGCTGTTAAGCCCTTAATTCTTGGGGTTTTGCGAGGGACTGTCGCTCACTTTTTGCTTGTTTTCGTGTCGATATCCTAACCCATTGAAACCATTCACTCTCGACAGTGAGCAATCTTTAGAGACTGGAGACTCTGGAGATCACTAATTTTGAAATTCAATTGGCATTTCCCAGTCTGCTTGGCTGAAAATATCTTTAGCAATAAAATCTACCAAGGCATTTCCAGCATCAATAAATTCCTCGGTTCGTTGTCGTGTGAAGGGTGCCAAGATATGTGCTTTATTGCCGTGTGCAATATTATTTCTAAGTTGAGCAAAACTTCTTGTTAATAGCTTACTCCATGAATCTATGGTGACTTCATCACTATCCCATTTAAGCGACCCGTTATCTTTCACCAAATATTGCGGAGAAGTTTCTTTGAAAAATACGAAACCAGAGCTTTTAAAATCAAAGACTGAAAAACGATGCTTTTGCTCTATCAACGCAGCCAGCTTTTCCCATCTTACTCCGGCCAGTTTTTGCAATCCGTCTTTATGCTGTATATGCGCAAGTTCAATATTCTCATTAATCATAAAAAATTCGAACTTCGATATCTTTATCATAAATTTCGAAATTTTATCTTCAATACACATAACGCAAAACCTTTTACTTACGAGTTGATTTAAGAATATCGTTTGGCTGGACTTTTAACGCGTCAGCAATCCGAAAAAGCGACAGAACCGATAAATTTTTATGGCCGTTTTCAATTTCTGATAAATAGCTGCGATCCATTTCAGTCAAGCCAGCAAGGTCTTCTTGTGTAAGACCTTGCTTTTTCCTTAGTGTCACAATATTATAGGGATTGCTCGTGCGATCCTTAAAGATGCGCCAATCCGTGCCATTTATTGTTCGATTAACTCGGCTCTCAACATGTTCGCTGAGCGCTTCGTTATCTTCTGATCCAAGAGCTTCGATTTCGTAAGCTTTGATCCACTGTGTTAGAATTGCTCTATCAACCTTACCTGCATCAACCATTTCTACTTTGGAAAAGTCGAATTTTTCTGGAACAGACAGCTTATCTAGGTTTAAGGCATACAAGCCTTCTGAACGGTTTGTAGCATAAGCTGCATCAGATAAAAGCAACTCGTTAATAACAGTTTTTGCTTGTTCATCGGCACCTAAAACACCTGCGACAGGTCGTGTCACAGCCTCTCGAAAGGCATGTATCAATCTGCTCAAGATAGCTTTATCTAAAGCTTGCATCATAATGTTACCGTTCCAGTAATGCGCAAGCACACCGGTCACATCACCGTTTTCATCAAATGCACCAAAATAGTCACCGTGGTAATCACTATTCTGATATTCAAGACCAGCACGTTTCATGTTGCTACGCAAAAACATACTGGTTTCGGCATAGTCAGATAAAAACTGTTCTAATTTTTCTGCATCGCTATTTCTTAATTTTCTAATACTCATTGCTCTAACTCTTTCCATTCATATTTCATTTCCAAGTAGGGCTTACCGTCAATGATCAATTCCTCTTCGCTATTTTCAATCGGTACTGCGCCCATGCGTTCGTAAAAATCCCGGCCCATTTTGTTGTCAGTCAAAACGTTCACAAACATTTTCTTGAATCCCTGCGCTATGGCGTATTCCAAAGAACGATGCAAAAGAGCTTTGCCAACGCCTTTTCCAAAATAATCGGGATCAAGATAAATTGCATAAAGCTCGCCATATTCCGAATAACCATCATCCCGCGACTGGCCGACCGTAGCAAATCCGGCAAGCGCCGCGCCGTTAAAGGCCAGAAATGTTCCTTTCCGGCTTTCGCTCAAGCCCTCCCGCCAGCGTTTTGTGCGCTCGTTAATATCCAGCCCATTATCCAGATAGGATTGATGGACAACGCCTTTATAAGCCTGCCGCCAAGACTTGATATGTACTTCCGCGATTTGAGCCGCATCTTCCGGTTTGGCCTCGCGTATATTTAATTCAATATTCATTGTTCCGCTCTTTCTCTTTCAAAAGGCGGACAAAGCTCTGGAAAATTTTTAGGAGGGAGATTTGTCAGCCTTTTTTGTTTTGGCTGACAGTAAAAAACAATCAGCCTGTTTTTGTGGTATTCACCGCTGTGAGAGTAATCTCATTTTGCGCTTTCATCAGCCCAAGGGACGGCACAAAAACACCTTTGGCGGCGACTTCACCGGAAGCGCCGTGCATATAGGATTTCTGATTCATGTTCATGTACCAATTCATAACAATCTCCTGCTATTCTTGCAGTTAACCATAAAATACTGATTTCATGCAAGGATTTTTTTGATGCGGCGCAATAAGGCTATACTGGGATCTATAGCCTAAACAATTCTTCCACATCTCTAAAAGTGTTTTCTTCTGAAATTGATTTGTTTAGCTCAATAATGTGTAAATTGTCTTCAGTGGCTTCTGCCTTTATGCGCTCTGAGAACAATTTATCGCGTTCAAGCAGATTATTTAAAGCTTTAGCAGGATTACTGGTACGATTGTAAAATTTTACGTTTTCTGGCCTATGTTCAAAAACCTCTTTTCTGAATTCTGGTGTTGGAATCAGCCATACAGCTTGGTTTGTCTTAGCAAGCCACGGTCTTACAAGATAAGGCAATAACCTAAAACCCTCTACCACAACGCCTTTATCAGAGGGCATTGACAATAAATCTTCGACAATAAATCTGAAACCTTCTCCGTTAAACCAGTGAAAAGTTTCCAACATTTCAGATGGAGAGCGATTAACCCACCGCTCATCCATATCCATAGCTTTAAAGGCTCGCAGATAGGGGCTTTCATCCGCTGATGTGCGCTTTCCATGATCTGGCATAACATCATCGGTGGAGTAGTAGTAAAAGCCATGACGGTCAGCAATGCGCTTTGCGATAGTTGATTTACCAGCTCCGCTGCCGCCGCCAATCCAATAAACATTTTTTAGTTTCTGTTTCATGCGTACCGCCGCTCCAGATTATCGAGATAATCAAAAAAGGCCAGCTTGATCCATTTATGCCATTTGGGAAAATTATGGCCGCAAAGCTCCATTAATTCCCTGAAAGCCAAGGCATAATTGAGGGGGCCGATAATTTCGACCAAGTCCATTACATCATCACCGCGTAAATTCCATTGTTCCAAGATAGATGCCTTGATAGCGGCATATTCATCTGCGTCTGCTCGAATTTTCCAGCGATGCTCTAAATAATTTGTGATACAGCTTGTCAAAGGTAAAAGCGGGTTTCCAATTGTCACTTCACCCAAATCAATAATTTTAATCTCATTGGTTTCTTGATTTAACAGCATAGCGTTTGGGTGAAAGTCCGAATGATTAAGAACATCTGGCAAATTCAAACCTTCCAATTCTGCGCAAAGCTTAGGAAAAAGCTCACGAGAATATTTACATCTTTGCTGCTCTCCTGCATTCAACCCCCATTCTGCCAAACGCTCCTCATCGTTAATGAACGCAGCATAAATATTTGGCAGGTTTTCTATTCTCCAATCAGGAACACCAATATCAAGAAATTTCTGGATATACACGGAGGATGCTTTTTGGAGATCAACATAAGATTGCGTTCCCTTGTATAGATGCTCTTTTTGAAGTCTATCCTCAAATAAGGTTCTAAGGGTCAAATCGCCGCAGGACGGCATAAGAAAACAA
Source organism: uncultured Alphaproteobacteria bacterium (assembly GCA_937124505.1). Classification (GTDB taxonomy): domain Bacteria; phylum Pseudomonadota; class Alphaproteobacteria; order Micavibrionales; family Micavibrionaceae; genus JACKIP01. The sequence continues at coordinate 344 of CAKZKV010000300.1, read as the reverse complement.
TACAAATCGTTGTTTTTGGCTACGATTTGCGGCACATTCTCTAAACTACAATCTGCATTCAAAATATCAATGACACTGGCCTCAATGTAGAGTTTCGGCGGTGTTTTTTTAAGATAGTAACTTCTGTTGGAAGTATTGATTTTTAGAACATAAGAAAATGCTGTCGCTGCAATATCCTCAACCTCGGTTATTGGTTCAGGTAAAACGGATTTAACCCAGTTTATGAGCGTGTCTTTATCAGGTGGTCGATATTCACTCATCCATATCTCCCCACGAAACAGGAAGGTCAGTTTTAAATTCTCCTTCTAGCAATCCGAAATGATGCTCATCTACAATGCCGCGAT
>CAKZKV010000299.1 GCA_937124505.1 uncultured Alphaproteobacteria bacterium | reverse complement strand
CCTTGCCAATATGACGTCAAAGGTTACCTTGATTCACAGACGCGATGAACTTCGCGCCGAAAAGATTATGCAGGAGCGCCTGTTTCATCACGACAAGATTGAAGTTATCTGGGACAGTGTGGTTGAGGAAGTTCTGGGCGTTGGACACGGGGAAGAGGGCACACCCGGCATGACGGGTATTCGACTGAAAAACGTCAAGACAGGGGAAGAAAATATCTTGAACGCCGAAGGTATGTTTGTCGCCATCGGCCATGACCCGGCCACGGAAATTTTTAAGGGCAAGGTGAAAATGGATGAAGAAGGCTATATCCTTGCTGAACCGAATTCCACAAAAACCAATATTCCCGGCGTTTTTGCAGCGGGGGATGTGACGGACAAAATCTACCGTCAGGCCGTCACGGCGGCAGGCATGGGCTGCATGGCGGCACTGGAGGCTGATAAGTATCTGGGGACGACGGAGGAATAGCAAGCATCTTTATTAATAGCAAAAACAGGGGGGTAAAAGCTTTCCTATAAAAAAATATGAAAAATTGACGCGCCGCTATTTTTCTTGTATAAGGTTATAAGTTTTATTTTACAAAAAAGAAGGTGTGTTATGTTCAATCGTAACTTTAAAAGACTAAAAAGACTATTTCAACACTCCACTGCCCCTGCATCAACACCAGAACCTGTTGATTATTCTGTTGTTAAAACAGAAGGGTTTGGTGATTTGCGGCTTAAAGGAGATGTTAGCGACGAGCGGACAAGAGAGTCGATGCTGAACCGCCACGGCCTGCTACCTTTTCCATCATTAAATGATGTCGGAGATCTTAACAAGATTTGCTTGGAAAACGACCGTTTGCCTTTTTCTGTATTTGACCGTGAGTCCCAGAGAACGCTTTTAGAAGCTATGAAAGACGACTGGGCAGGAAGAGGTTTTACGGGCCAGCATCCTCTTTCGGACGAAATTTACAGGGCCGGTTTTGATAGGGACTTGAGGGATGAAGTTTTCCCACCCTCAGACCCGGATCGTATAACGATTGATTTTGTGTCTCTAACCTGGAAGCCCCATGGAGATGATAGTAGTTATGGTTTCTCTACTTGGTATCGAGGTGAACATGGGCCTGAGCAGCTTGCAATGTACCAACAAGGTTTTGCTGATACTCTTGGAAACAGGGGCATCGAGACAGTTGAACAGGCGGCGCCCTACCTTAATTTCTATTCCATGCACCATTTTACTGCGGAAACGCAGTATGATCTGCTGGATCAGGTTCAACGCTCAGAGTTGGGGGTAGAGGAAAAGGCTCGTATTATCGGTAGCGCCGATGAGGGCGCGCAGGTGCGATTATGCAAGGGAGTCGCCAATTATACGCAAACACCGGAGGAAATGAAATCTCTTTTTAACGAGAAAATTCGACGAGAGGCCGCGTGGCAACTTGCTCTGACAGCGAACTCTTTTGACGACCTGCCTCCTTCCCTTGAGGGCGAGCGTAATTATGTTATAGGCTCTATGGTCACTCACATGTTTGGAAATCATGCAGATGAGCTGTCTATTAATGCGAAGGTTGCACCACAGGCTGCCAAAATGCTGGCGTCTTTACCTGCTACGGAAATTGTTGCAGCCTTAAGCGAGCATACACTTCTAAACCAAGACAATGACACACCTCAGCAAAGGCTGGCGTATAATGCTCAAAATCTCTTTAGAACAGGGACATCATATGTTTTTGCAAATGATCTTGAGCGTGCTAATTATTCAGGCGAATTGTATGAGTTGCGGAAGGCCGTAAGGTCAGCACTAGGGCCAGAACTAACGTCAGAGATGGCCCGCTCTTTGGCGTGGGAACATGTTGATACACAGCGCAAAATAGACCGGAGCGCGTTTTTACTGACCGATTTGCAAAAGGCTGCAGAGCATGAATTTGGACGGGCGGTAGAAAAGATGGGGAGTTCACGTGGGCGTAGCAGTTGGCTTAAAGGACTCGCGTGGACAATTGATGAGTTGATGCCGCAATGCAGGCAAGACGGGTTTACAATATTGTCAGATGACTCGCCGGAACGTAGGGCAACGGCCCTGGCACTCTCCGCATGGAGTTCACAGGATGAGATTGTTGCAGATCATTTTTCTAAAGAAGAGCGGGCTGACCTCATTCGGCAGATGACATGGTCACAGGAAGATCTTGAGGCTCATACAAATCGGGGGCTTGCTCAAGTTGAAGCTAGTTCTACAGCGAAAGATGACTCTGTAACTCATCTTTTGACGGGTAAGTCAGGTAGAGGCTCATCTTCTATGGCACGGTCTCTTACAGTGGCGGCGACTACATCTCCCATGCCCACTTTAGAAGGATGTCGTAAGGTTATGGGAGATTCAAATGCTTACGTTATTGATACACTCATGGGAACGGAATATGTCCACCCAAACAAAAAACTTGATTGGAGTCGGGATATTCTTGAAGTGGCCGATTTTGATCCTGATAATAGTGTGAGGCAAAGTTTACGACTCAGTCATGTGGCTCGTGACGAGTATATTGTCGAACAGTAAAAAAACTACAGGATTCAGAAAAGTTATTGCCTGTTTTGTCAGTCATTGCAGGGGATATTCTAATGGGTGTTTCTCTTGACAGGCTGAGGTTTTTGGAATATCTAACATAGATAGAATTAAGCGGTTGTTTTTAATAAAACTTCTGTCCATTTTTCTGTTCGGTATCACTAAAGAAAGGAAAAGCAATGGCCTGTATTCATGTTTATACATTTGATAAAAAGGGTGCGCCGCAAAGTTTAGGGTGGGTTGATACTGATCAGGGTGTTCAAGACATCGTCGACGAAAATCCAGGTATTGAGATTTATGCTCATAATACTTTAGGCGCTGATCTTGGCGAGCCTGGCATTCAGTTTTTACAAGCAGCAGCTCCCCCTCCTACAGAAAACGGGAGAACAGGGATAGAAGAAGCCCGTCAGCGTATAGAAGAGCAAAGGATGCGGGCCGAAGAGCGAGCAGCTAAAGCAGCAACGCAGCCTGAACCGTTACAACCAGTGCCGCAGCCTGAAGCATCACAACCAGTGCCGCAGCTTGAACCGTTACAACCAGTTCCGCAGCCAGCACAAGGGTAAGCAGACATATGAATATGGAAGATGATTCTGAGGCAGAACATGAAAAAAGAACGGCAAGAATATCTGAGATTCTGGAAAATGCTGAATCCGAGGGATATGAGGGGAGGTATCGCATTTCGATGAGAAATGTGGCCACTGACCAGTCTTATTCTTGGTTTGGACCGGATGATACCTTTTTTTCTGAACAAGATGTCCGGGAATTGCTCGAACTTTTACAAGCTAATAATTTTCAGTGCAATTATAATTATGTTATTATCCCGGAATTGCCGGAGCAAACAGAGGCTTTGATTTTGCAGAATTAATTAAATGTCTTCAAAAGAACGATATTTTATATCTTTATAACAGGCCTGCAAAAATCATATAGTTCTTTCCTGACATATTTTTTTCAGATACAAATAAATGATGTCAATGGATTGGGACAAACTTCGTACATTTTGTATTGTGGCGGATGCACACAGTTTTACGCATGCCGGTGAAATACTAAATCTTAGCCAGTCGGCGATTTCCCGACAGATTAGTGGTCTTGAGGACAGTCTGGGTGTTCTATTGTTTCACAGACATGCCAGAGGGCTTGTTTTAACGGAGCAGGGGGAGCTGCTTTATAAAACAGCGCATGATGTGTTTGAAAAGCTTTCAAATGTGGAAGGCCAGATTCAGGACTCAAGACAACGGCAAGACGGCCCTCTGCGTATTACTGTTTCGGAATTTGTCGGCTCAACCTGGTTGGTGCCGCGTCTGGCATCTATCAGGCAGAATCATCCAGATTTGCAGGTCACGATTTTAATGGATGACCGTATTTACAATCTGGGGATGCGGGAAGCCGATGTTGCCATTCGTTTGTATAAACCCGATCAACAAGACTTGATTCAACGCCATTTGGCAACCTTGCAGTTTCAGTTGTACGCGTCCAAGGACTATCTTGATAAATATGGTTATCCCAAGACAACGTCTGATCTGAAAAACCATACGTTGATTGGGTATCCTCCAAATGTTCCGCAGCCGTTTGCCAGAACAAACTGGTTGTTTGATATGGCAAACGTTAATCCTGATACGGATTATAATATTATTATGATTAATTCCCTTTACGCTATCTTTCGAGCTGTGCGCCGAGGGGCGGGGATTGCCATGCTGCCGCGTTATATGGTCGGACACTATAAAGATCGTTTGGAAATCGTTCTGGAAGAAGAAACGAGAGATCCTGTGGATATTTATTTTGTTTATCCGGAGGAACGCCGGCATTCCAAAAGAATATCCATCTTCAGGGAATTTCTCTTGAATCATCTGCATGTCGTTGAGAATTAGACATCTGGCAAGAGTGTTTTAGGCCCCTGATTTAGCTTAAAGTTCAGGTTTTTCTTATATAAGCCACTGATTATATGTGTTTTTTTGGGGTAGATTCATATTGCAATCCCTAACTTTAGTATATATATATTCAGCGTCAGCGGTCTCGCTGACATGTACCTCTGGTACAAACCTCCCTGTTTAACTCACCGGGCACGGCAGAAATGTCGTGACCCGGATTTTTTTCTTATGTTATAATAGTTTAGTGAAAAAGTCTGAAACATATATCGTTTTATTTACCAATGGTGGTGGCATGAGAGGGCTTATTCCTGCGCATATCATGGCAAAAATTGAGGAGGAAACGGGGCATCCCCTATCTGATATGGTTGACGTATTTTGTGGTCCTTCAACAGGGTCAATTTTGAATGCCGCCTTAACGCTTCCTGACCCCGATAAGCCGGGCAAACCCAAATATAAAGCCAAACAAATGGTTCGTTTTTATGAGCGGGAAGGGATCAGGATATTTCCGCAGGATCGGTTTCGCGCTTTTCGAGGGCTATTGCATGACTTTAATAACCGTACGATGCGCCTGAATCAGTTGAAGTGGCTATTCAAGCATGGCCACTATGAAGTTAAACATTTGAAGCGTGCCTTGCGGATGCTATACGGGCGTGCGCAAATCGGGACGGCGTTGTCCAGCCTTGTGATCCCGGTTTACAACATAGATGGCGATCATATTTCCGTGGTGGAAGAATATAACGAAACGGGAAACACGCCAGTCCGTACGAAGAATAATTTTACAGGAAGCGGTGGGCATGCGGTCTGGCTAAAACACATGCTAACAGGTTTTGGAAAACAGACTTATATGGAAGTTGCATTGGCGGATGCGGTGATAGCAAGCTGTGCCGCTCCTTCATTTTTTCCCTGTCATCATTTCCCGGTTCGTTATGCGGATCAAAAGGAAACGAAATATTACTCAGGAATTGACGGGTCTATCTTTGATAATCCTTGCATCAGCTTTCATGGGGCCATTAAAAACCATATTCCGCCTGATGCGAGAGTTATTATGATCGTTCTGGGAACGGGCTACACAAACCGTTCCGTTTCCAGAGATGAATGGAACCAGATGGGCGCTTTAGGGGTTGTTGACCCGGCCAATGACCTGCCATTAATTAACATCTTTTTTCATGCGTCTGAAACAGCTCTGATTGAAGCGTTTCAGGAAGAAATCGGGGATCATCTCTATATCTTTAACAAAAGTATTATTGCCAAAGACCGCACGGAAGAGTTTCCCAGCGACCAGATTGATGATGCCAGCCCGGAGAATCTGAGGCGTCTCAGGGAATTTTCACATTCTATTATAGAGGAAAACAGAGAGAGTTTTGAAAAGGTCTGTGAACTTCTTAAGGCCAATGTGGAAGACAAAAAAGAGCGGGGCAAGCATAAATCTCGCTATGAAGCAAAAGAACCCCTTAAGAAAAAAGGGTTCTTTGCGAGATTGTTGGGATTTAAATAACAAGGTACTTACATCTTCAATATTAGGCGGCCAGTGATGTTTCTCCTTTCAAGTCGGCACAGGCTTTCCTGATGCGGTTGCAGGCCTCAATCAATGTTTCTTTGGATGTGGCATAGGAAATGCGGAAATGCGGGGACAGGCCGAAGGCCGCGCCTTGTACGCAGGCAACGCCAGCGCTTTCCAGCAGGTAGGTCACGAAATCCTCGTCCGTTTCAATCGTCTTGCCGTCCGGTGTTTGTTTGCCAATGCATCCCGCACAGGATGGATAGACATAGAACGCGCCTTCCGGATTGGGGCAGGACAAACCTTCACACTCATTTAAAGCATTGACGACCAGATTGCGGCGCTCGGTAAAAGCCTCAAGCCAGGGTGTCATGAAGCTGTGATCGCCGTTCAGCGCTTCAACCGCAGCCGCCTGAGAGATTGAGCAGGGGTTGGAGGTGCTTTGTGATTGTATTTTTGAGATCGCTTTAATTAGCTCTGCCGGGCCGCCGCAATAGCCAATCCGCCAGCCGGTCATGGAATAGGCCTTGGACACGCCGTTTACGGTCAACGTGCGATCAAAGAGTTTGGGCTCGACTTCGGCAGGGGTGCAGAATTTGAAGTCATCATAAACGAGGTGTTCGTACATATCGTCCGCCATGATGTAAACATGAGGGTGTCTCAACAGTACATCCGTCAGAGCCTTTATGTCGTCGCGTGTATAGGCTGCGCCGGTCGGGTTACTGGGAGAATTGAAAATCACCCATTTCGTCTTGGGGGTGATCGCGGCTTCCAGTTTTTCCGGGGTCATTTTGAAATTTTCCGCCTGTGTGCATTCAATAAAGACGGGGGTCCCTTCTGCAAGAAGCGTCATATCCGGGTAACTGACCCAGTAAGGGGCAGGGATAATGACCTCATCTCCGGGGTTCAGGGTCGCCATCAGGGCGTTATATAAAACCTGCTTACCGCCTGTTCCGACGGAAATCTGACTGACATCGTAATCAAGATTATTGTCGCGTTTGAATTTAGCCTGAATGGCTTTTTTCAGTGCGGGCGTTCCGTCCACAGCAGTATATTTTGTGTCACCATTATCCATGGCAGTTTTGGCAGCGTCTTTGATGTGATCCGGCGTGTCAAAATCCGGCTCTCCCGCGCCCAGACCGATCACGTCTTTTCCGGCGGCTTTGAGTTCTTTTGCCTTGTTCGTGACCGCAATGGTGGGAGAGGGTTTAATGCGGCTCAGACGGTCTGCAATGAATGACATATATAATTCTCCTTCAATTTCTTGTGTATGACCTATTCATAAAAGAACTGAAAGCCTTTGTCCATCTTATGAAATCGGTTATAAGAAAAAAATGAGGATCACATATCTGCGGATTTGTACGGCATTGGCGTTGTGTTTTACATGCGCACCTGTGTATGCGGCAGATCCAAAGCCCGTGAATTTTGATGCCGACCAGCTTCTTTACGATGATCAGGCCGAGGTGGTGACGGCCATAGGCAATGTGCGGCTAGAGCAGGAAGGGCGCATCGTCACGGCGGACAGTATTCTCTACAAAATAAAAGAAGACCGGGTGACGGCGGTTGGCAATGTCACGCTCACGGAAACGGACGGCTCGCAATATTTCGCGGAGAAAGTCCAGTTACGGGACAAGATGCGGCAGGGCTATATTTCCCATCTGAAAGGCGTTTTGGGTGACAGGGGACGGTTTAGTGCCGCATATGCTGAGAGAACGCAGCAAGAGGGTGATGAACTCATTCTCACCAATGCGACCTATACAACCTGCGCACCCTGTCAGATTGATCCAGACAGGCCACCAACATGGCAATTGCGCGCTGAAAAAGTGACGCATGATCGTGATGAAAAAAGGGTTTCTTACGATAACGCCACATTTGAAATTAACGGGACACCAGTGCTCTGGACTCCTTATTTTTCTCATCCGGACGGGACGGAAAACCAGAAAAGCGGGCTAATTAATCCCTTGCTTGGTTATGACAGTGAATTGGGAGCATATGCCGGAGCATCTTATTATTATGCAATTGACACGGACAAAGACCTGACAGTGGGGCTAACTGGCTATGCGCAGGAATATCCTGTTGTCAGTACGGAATACCGCCAGCGTTTTGATGAGGCTCAACTGGAGATGAATGGTTCTTTTACCTATTCAAACCGGGTGATTGAAGTGGGCGGGGTCAACACGCAGTTAAGCGATGAACTGCGTGGCAATCTGGAGGCACATGGCCTGTGGGACATCACTGAAAAATGGCGCGGCGGTTTCAATGTGAACCTGACGTCTGATGACCAGTATTTGCGGCAATATGATATTTCTGATGAAGATATTTTAGAAAACGAAGTCTTTCTGGAGCGTTTTTCAGGACGCGATTATTTTGATGCCCGCTTGCTTAGCTTTCAGGATGTCCGACTTCTTGACCAGCAGACAGACAGCCCGAATATTTTGCCGGAAGTTAATTTGTCCCTGCTTGGAAAACCGGGAGAACTGATTGGCGGGCGATGGTCTCTGGACATGCAGGCGCTGAACCTCCGCAGGGACGGAAACGACCCGGACACCAACCGAATTTCCACGCGTCTCGGCTGGCAGGGACACAGAAAATTTGCAAACGGTCTGGTCAGCACACTTGATCTTGGTGCGCATGGTGATGTGTATTATTTGACAGATGGAGTGGCAGGAGACCAGGAAGAAACACGCGGCTATGTGTTCGCCAATCTTGAGACGGCTTACCCACTCATCAAATCATTAGCAAAGCCTGGTTCCAGCATTGTTCTAGAGCCGCTGGTCTCTGTGACCGGAATTACAAATGTAGCTAATCAGGACAAGGTAACAAACGAAGACAGTCAGGATATTCAGGTCAGTGTGAACAATTTGTTCAATTATGACCGGTTTTCCGGGTATGACCGTGTGGAAGACAGGTCGCGTGTAACATATGGCTTGCGTTCTACCTACTATAGCGGGGATAATCTTGAAATTGGCGGGTTTGCCGGGCAGAGTTACAATTTTGATGATAAAAATAATTTCTTTCCGGCGGGATCGGGCCTGCGGGAGCGGAGTTCCGATTATGTGGCCGAAATGGTTGTTCAATACGGAGATATGTTTGACCTTGATTATCGGACGCGTCTGGATCGTAACAATCTGGCGTCAAAATCTCATGAAGTTGATTTTCAATATGACAGTGAAAGTTTCATGATCAATGGCTTATATTTCTTTTCCAAAGCCATTCCTGGTACCAGTTTGACGGAATCCCGGGAACAGGCCATATTGAACGGACGTTTGAAAGTCACGGACAACTGGTATCTCAGTGGCGGCTCGACCTATGACCTTGGTGAAGATCCGGGCTTGCGGCAAGCGGATGCCGGGATTGAATATGTCGGAGAATGTTTCAGTATTGGCACATTTGTTGAGAGGGACCTCACGAACGAAAATTCCGGGGATGCCCAAACAAAATTGTCTGTCCGTATCGGTTTGAAAAATCTGGCCACCTTTGAAGCTTCTGGACTGGAGCTGTTTGAGGGGGAAGGAAAATAAAAAATTGCGATCCTTATGAAAACAATTTAAGAACGTGGAACTGCGTTATTAATAAAAATGAGGGTGAAAGATGTCTGAAGACAAACAAATAAAACTGTCCACTGTGGCGGAGGGAATAGCCGGGCCTTATGATGATGTATGTCGTGCATTTTTGGATGAACTTGCGCATCGTCGTGATAGCGATCTTTTGCCAGAACTTGGTTCCATGAATGCCAGACTGAAAGAGTTATGGCGAGTTGTTGTGGAAGAGCATATCCCTTTAGGTAAAAAGGCAGATGATTTGGCAAGAGAATGGGTTCCTGTGGCAACAATAAGAGGGCATTTTGAGCAGAATGATCTATCTGTAGATGTTTTAACAGAAGCCGCAAATCTTTTAGAAAGAAAAGGTGCTTTTGTCTGGCAGGATGAAGAATTAGATTCCGCGGCCAGCGCTGAAAGCGCGAGAAGATTGTATAACGAGCTGACACATGATTAAGGCTTTCCCGTAATCCGACGATTATAATTAATTCTATTCGCCTCTATGAGAGAAGGAGACAAGTGGTTATAATCTCCTGATGTTTTTAATCGAAGACACTTTCTACCATATGTGTTTCGTGCTGTTTTTGACCGCCGTGGCCGTTGTGCTGTTTGCGCGGGAGAAAATACCTCTGGAAGTCACCAGTATTGGATTGCTGACCATTCTGCTTGTCTTCGGTCAGATGTTCCCGATTGCCGATGCCACTGGAAAAAATCAGCTGGATGCGGCCAGCCTTCTGGCCGGGTTCTCCAACCCCTCCTTGATTGCGGTGTTGGCCTTGCTGGTTATGGGGCAGGGGATTATCCAGACGGATGCCCTGCGCCCACTGTCCCAGTTGTTTGTGACCTCAAACAAGCTGTTCGCATGGCTGTCAATTATCGGGATTTTGATTTTTGTCATGGTCGTCAGTGCTTTTTTAAATAACACGCCACTTGTGATTATTGCCATTCCCGTTATTCAGGCGTTGGCGATCACGTCTGGTGTTTCGGAAAGCCGGGTAATGATTCCACTCAGCTTTGCGGCAATTCTGGGGGGGATGACCACCCTGATCGGATCTTCGACCAACCTGCTGGTGTCCAGTTCCATGACGGAGCTGGGGTATGAGCCGCTGGAGTTCTTTGAATTTACCGTTCCGGGTATGATGATGGCCTCGGTCGGGTTTCTGTATGTTGTCTTTATTGCGCCCTATCTTCTCAAAGACCGCAGTTCGATGACGCAGGAACTGGTTGGGAATACAAAAGAGTTTGTGGCTGAAATTGATATCAATCCTGACAGTCCCCTGATCGGGGAAGAATGCATTAACGGGAAGTTTGCGAAGCTGCCGGAAATGAAAATCAAACTGATCCAGCGCGGGGGACATTTGATCCTGCCGCCGTTTGAGGGATACAAGATTGAAAAAAATGACGTCATGATTGTCTCAACCAGTCGGGAGCAGCTCTCGGTTGTGTTGTCGCAATATCCGGGGTTTTTGCTGTCTGAAGATGATGCCGAAGTCATTGAACGCGTCAATCAGAGATTGGCAGACAACGAAACGCAAAGCGAAGACAAAATCGACAAGCAAAAAACCAGACTGGTTGCGGAAGTCATGATTCCGCCTGCGTCCCGTATGATTGACATGACGCTGGAGCAGGTCGGGTTTCACAGGCAGTTTGGTGCGATTGTTCTGGGGATCCAGCGCCGGGCGCGCGTGGTGCGGCGGCGGCTGGGGCGCATTCGTCTGGAACCGGGCGATACCTTATTGATTGCCGGTAGCCCGGCTTCTATTGAATTAATGCGTAAGAACCCGGACGTGGTTGTTTTGTCAGGTTCCAAAAAGGAATTGCCGGTACCAAAGAAAGCGCCTCTGGCGGCTGTGATCTTTCTGGGTGTCATTGGTATGGCGGCCCTGGGCTTTATCTCTATTCCCGTTGCAGCTGTGACGGGGGCTGTTCTCATGATCGGGACGAACTGCCTGAACATCCGGCAGGCAACGCGTGCCATCGACCGAAAGATTTTTCTTCTTGTGGGTTCCATGCTCGCAATTGGCACGGCCCTGCAGGCCTCGGACGGGGCGCAGTTTATTGCCAACAGCTTGTTAGACTTGCCGATTCCCGGTGGAAATCTGGCGCAATTGGCGCTCCTCTTTATTCTGGTGGCCATTACGACGAATGTGCTCAGTAACAATGCCTGTGCGATTCTCTTTACGCCCATTGCCCTGAACATGGCGGTGAATCTGGGCGTCGATCCGTTTATTTTTGCCCTGACGGTTGTCTTCGCAGCAAACTGTTCTTTTGCCTCTCCGATTGGATATCAGACCAACTTGCTGGTCATGGGGCCGGGGCATTACAAATTCAGGGATTTTCTGGTATCGGGTGTCCCTCTTGTGATTATCCTTTGGGTTACGTATATTTTTATCGCCAAGTTTTATTTCGGAATTTAAACCATGATTGATCGTTACAACCCTTATTCGCGCTACAGACAACGTTCTAAGCAACGCTTTTATTCATTCATATTTTTGATGCTGACATTGTTCTTTGCCGTGATGGTGGGGTACTGGTTTGGCGGACAGGGGTATTCCGCGCAAATTAAATCCCAGAAACGCCAGATTACGGATCTGGAACTGGATAATGAATCCCTTCGTACTGAATTGACCGGGGCGCTCACAGTGAAGCAGGAAGCAGACATGCGCTATGAGTCTCTGCAAAAAGAGATGGAAGCATTGGTTCCCTCAAAAGGGCCTTTGCGGGAATTACTGGATTTGCTGAAAGTCCGTCTGGAGGAAGGAGCCAGTCCGGAGCGTTTGTCTTTCGTGATCCGTTCCGCCCGCCCGCCGCGCAATTGTACTGACCCGGACACAAAACGCTTTATTGTCGCAACCCCTACCTATAAAGGGCCTGACAGTGTGATTAGTCTGGATGATGGGATCGTGGTGATTACGGCCAAGGGCGAATCTGCCCGAAATTCCGGTGGCCAGCCGGAAGCATGGTTCGATCAGGGACAGCCGATCACTGTCAGCTTTAAAAAATTCGGCGGGGAAGTGGAAACCAAAACGGGTGTCTTGCCAATGACAACATCCATGGTCATCAATGACCGCGAATACCGTTTCTCTCTCTCGGCAGGGGCCAAGTCTTTTATGAAAGTCACCTATGACAGTTGCGATTATCCGTAGAGTTTTGATGTTCTGTTTCATAAATGCGCTAAATAGCATACTATGGGTATATGAGACGTAACCGTCGCCGTCGTATTGAAGATTCAGGATCAGGAAAATCAGTTCAGCTATTGTCTTTATCGCTGTTCATTATGCTGCTCGCTTTTTTTATCGTGCTGAATGCAATTTCCACGTTTGATGAAAATAAATCAGAGCCGATTATGGGGAGTCTCGAAAACACGTTTTCAACGGCAGATTCTAAAATAGCACAGCGTCGTCCCTCTATTCGTCCCTCTGATTCCGCTCAGGATTTTAAAGGTGAGGGAGATGCAAGCACTCTGGACCGTGTTCGTGATTTATTCCGTGGCCGACTTCAGCAAATTAACGTTAAGGAAAATACGGAAAGAGGTATTATGCTGGTGGAGGTTCCTTATGCAGATTTCAGCACCGCTATCATTGCCATGGCGCAATCTGTAGACACCGTTAATCCGCAGGATATTCCTTTCCTGCCCACGCTGGTAACGCTTATTCAGACCGCGCAGGAAGAGCAGCCGTATCACATGGAGATTTTGTTGAAAACGCCCGAAGATCCGGTCGAGATGAAATTGCAGCAGCCGGAACGTTTCAAAAATATGCGCGACAAGGTTGGGAAATTGTCCCGTCGCTTGTCGGAGGCAGGTATCCCGGAGCAATTGATGAGCATAGGGCTTCGGCAAGGCGAAGAGGGGATGCTGGATCTGGTTTTTAGCCCCTATGAAAAAATTGATATTCTGAAAGACAGGCAGACAGAAAGTCTTGTGAATGAATAAAACGGGAAAAGAGAAGATAGAAAAAGCCGAAGACGACGGTGCGGAAAAACTGCGTCGCAGAAGACCGCGCCTTGGACGTAACCGCCGTCGTGGAGATGTCGGGGCCGGGGTTCCGCCATGGCTGATATCGTTTACCGATATCATGGCGCTGATGCTGACATTTTTTGTCCTTCTTTATGCCATGAGCCAGCCGGAGGAAAAGTCATGGAGTGAAATCATGGCGGCCCTGAAGAAAGAGTTTCATGTGTATTACGGACCGCGTCTGGAGGCCGGTCCCAGAGATGTGATCGACCTTGAACGGGTCAATTTTAATCGGGCATTGCCTCTGGAATATCTGCAAGCCTTGCTTGATAAGCAATTGGCCGAAGTCGGCATGGACGAGGAACTAAATTTTTACAAACTTGAAGACCGCTTGCTGATTTCTTTGCCTGATGACAGTTTGTTTGATCCGGGATCGGTGCAGATGAAGGAAGCGGCTGCACGGCAGTTATATAAACTGGGGGCGGGGTTGTCCCGTATTCGCAACAGGATAGAGATTGTCGGCCATAGTGATCCCTCTCCGATTACAAATCCGGCTTCCGAATTTCCTTCCAACTGGGAACTGTCCCTTGAAAGGGCCGCAACTGTTGCGGCGATTCTGAAACGCAGTGGTTACACGCAGCCAATTATGATTAAGGGCGAAAGCAGTGTTCATTTTCAGGATATGGGAGAGGGGGTATCGGAGGAAACCAGAGAAAAATTTGCCCGCCGTGTTGATATACATGTGATGCCGGATGATGGACGGCGCACACTTGAAAAAAGGTTGAAACTTCAATAGAGCGCCTTGTTGTGGCGTAAGTTCATAGGATATACTGTTTAAACCATGTTCGCGGTTAAATATCTGTTTTTTCTGATGTTCTTAATTCTTCCGGTAAGCTCTTTTGCGGCGGACGCGGTGCAGGTGCGTTTTGGCAAGCACAAAGATTATGAACGGCTGGTGTTTGAATGGCCGGGATATGCGCCGGATTACGAGATGGAAGAGCAGGCGGACGGGATCAAATTAAAATTAGACTCTTCTGTTCAGCTTGATACCTCCCGGATAGAAGGGGCGGATTCCGCTTTTATCAGGGAATTTCAGATTCAGGGAGATCATCAGATATTTGTTTTCCTGGCGCCTCATGACAAAATTCGGGACATGCGGTTCGGACGTAAAATTATTTTCGATGTTTACGGGGATCCGGAGGCACAAGAAGCAGAGGTTTCAACGCCCCCTGACATAGAACCTGCCGCGCAGGACGAAGAGGCTACAAAGGAAGAAACAGGAGAAAGTGCAGAGGAGCATCATACAGATGTACAGCATGAGGAGGAAATGCATGAGGAGTCCTCTGCTCCAGAAGAAGAGGCGATGATCCATTCTGCTGAAGAAGATCATCACGATCAAAATGTCATGCCACCGCCCTCCTCAACTCTTTTGAAACATGCGGTAAATGAGGCAAATTCCATAGAACCGCATGCGTTCGTCCTGTCTTCAAGCGAAGGGGCTTTTATTGCGGCGTACAGACGCTTCGGGTCTTTATGGGTTGTGGTCAACCGCGTTGATTTGCCCATCAGCCCCTATATCGAAGGGACAGAGACGGATCAGTTTGGATCAATGACCCGTTATGACGTGGCAGAAAATACCGCGACTCTCTGGGAGTTCAAAATACCGGATGATGTGTATGTGACAGGGGAGGGAGGAAGCCTTTATTGGCGGCTTATTCTGAATACGGTTTACCATGAAAGTAGTATTTCTCCCTCAACGCCGTCCAGAAAAGATGTTGATACAAGCGGGACGAAGCTTCGTTCCGGAAAAGTCGTCTTTCCGGCAGAGCCTTTCAAAACCGTGGTGACATTCACGGACCCCGTTGCCGGAGACACGATCAAGGCGGTCGTGGTGGATACGTCTGAATTGTATAATGATCAGGTATACGATTTTGTTGATTTTGAAGCTTTGCCCAGTCCGGTGGGATTGGTATTTGTGGCCAGAAACCCCGATCTGGTGGTCAAGGTGGAGCCCGAGACTGTTTCTATCTATACGGAAGAGGGGTTGGCCCTTGGAAAGGAAGGCGATGTTCTGAAAAACGGGACGCATGACAAGACATCACATCACGCGCCTGAACTTCAGAACCGTCTTTTTAAATTTGAGGAATGGAAGATGGGGCCGAAGTCGGCGCTGGAGGAAAACCAGCGCTTGCTGCTTGCATCTATGCGGGAGAAAAGCAATTCAGGCAAGGCGCAGCAATTAATGACCATGGCGAAGCTGAATCTATCGCATGGCCGTGGTGCAGAAGCCAAGGGATTGATTGAAAATGCCAGATCCGTCATGCCGCAGCTTGCCAGAAGTCCCCAGTTTCAGGGCATACGTGGGGCGGCCAGCTATGAACTGGCCCAGTATGATCTGGCCATTCAGGATTTAATGAACCCGGCCCTTGATGTGTTTCCGGAAATTAATTTATGGCGTTCGGCCACATTGGCGCATTTGGGGGATTGGCAACAGGCCATTGAGCGCTTGCCGCAGGACTTCTCCTACCTCATGGCTTATCCGTTAGAAATAGCTGTTCCTCTTACTCTCACCTTAACAGAAGTGGCCTTGCGTAACGGAGATAAGGAAACCGGGGAAATGCTGCTGGCGTCACTGGAAGCACGGCACGAACAGTTAAGTGAGAGTGCGGAAAATGGTGTGAAATACCTGCAAGGGGAGATCCTGCGTCAAAATGGGGAAATCGAAGAAGCCGTGTCTGTCTGGACAAAACTCTCAAAACAGGAAGACCCGCTTTATCGTACCAAGGCGGAACTGGCTCTGGTCGCACTGGGGCGCGGTAATGATACAGTGAGTAAAAAGGAAGCCGTCAACCGCCTTGAAAACCTGCGCTATGTTTGGCGGGGGGATGATCTGGAAGTACAGGTTCTGCAACAACTCGGATTGGCAGAAATTGAAGCTGAAAAATATGTGGACGGTTTTAAAACCTTGCGGGATACCGTGGTTATTTCCAATAATGAGGCCCTGAATGACCGCATTACCAACATGATGATGCAGACATATGAGGATTTGTTTTTAACGGACAGGCTGGAAACCGTATCGCCCCTTGATGCTGCTATGCTTTATGAAGAGTTTCGGGAACTCACCCCCTCTGGTGAAAAAGGGGATCGTTTGGTCGCGCGTCTGGCGGAACGCCTGGTGGATGCGGATTTATTGGGACGGGCTGTCAAGTTGCTGGCGTACCAGCTTGACTATCGGTTAAGTGGCGAGGATGCGCTGAATACGGCGTTGCGTATGGCCTCTATTCAGCTTATGGATCGCCGTCCTGAAAATGCGCTGAATACGTTAGCCAAAGCGGAAACTCTTTTGAAACGTGCGGACATCACGAATGAAAACCTGAAACAGCATGATCTGGATTTGTTAAAAGCGCGTGCCCTGGCAGATTCCGGGGATGTCAGCGGCGCCTTGGCCCTGCTTGAGAATATGTCGCCACCTGCACAGGACATCAGCCGTTTGAGCGCCGATATCGCGTGGAAAGCGGGGCGCTGGAACGATGCGGCCAGTGCCTTGCGCGATCTGGTCATGGCCGAGGAATTTGGCAGCGAAGCAGATTTTACCGAGGAAGATGCGCAGCTTTTGTTAAATTATGCCATTACACTGAACCTCTCGGATCAGAGGATTACGTTGCGTAACATCCGGGAGCGTCATCTGGGGCAGATGCAGGCAACGCCCAAAGGCGAATTGTTTGAAGTGATTACCCGCCCGCGTCAGGACGCGCTTCTGGCCGACCGCGATACGATCATGGGTATGATCGGCGAAACGGAAATTTTCTCTGATTTTCTGGATACATATAAAACGCAAGGAACGCAGGGTCAACCATAACTCTGTACCAGCGATCCGGCGATCAGGTACCAGCCATCCACCAGCACAAAGAACATGATTTTAAAGGGCAGGGAGATGGTGACCGGCGGCAGCATCATCATCCCCATTGACATCAGGATGGAGGCCGTGACCATATCAATAATCAGAAACGGCAGGAACAGCATAAAGCCAATTTCAAACGCGCGCCGCAGCTCTGAAATCAGAAACGCAGGGATCAGGACTTGCAGCGGCGTGTCCATAATCTCTTCCGGTTCTTCGGTCTTGCTCATT
>CAKZKV010000298.1 GCA_937124505.1 uncultured Alphaproteobacteria bacterium | reverse complement strand
GGATGACGTACAAAACCGCGCACAAGCTTATCGTGAAGATATCATCCCGCGTGCACGTGGTGAGGCAATCAAACTCAAACAACAAGCCGAAGCGTACAAGCAATCTGTGATTGCACGTGCGACAGGTGATGCGGATCGCTTTAATTCTGTTCTCACGGCCTACCGTACCGGGGAAGATGTCACCAAGAAACGCATTTATCTTGAAACGATGGAAGGTGTCCTGAAAAACGCCAACAAAATTATTCTGGATCAGGACAACGGCAACGGACAAGGCGTTGTTCCCTTCCTTCCACTTAACGAACTTACAAAACAAAATCAGGTGAAGAAATAATCATGCAATCAAAACTGACCATATTTTTTATCCTTATAGCCCTTTTGTTTGTCGGCGTCACGCAATCATTCTTTGTCGTCGACCAGCGCCAGCAAGCCATTTTGCTGTTTTTGGGAAAACCTGATGGCAATGAAAACGATCCAGCCAGCTTTATCAAACAACCTGGACTTCATTTCAAAATCCCGTTCTTTCATACCGTCCAGCTTTTTGATCGCCGCATTCTGTCCGTTGATCCACAGGCGGCGCAGGTCGTTATCGCCAGCGCCAGTATCCGTGAACCAAAAGCGCCGGAACCAGACGATATCGAAGACGATACAGAAACAAATGCAGAGGACGCTGCCGCAACAGACATCTCTATGAATGGAAGCATGCAAAACGTCAGCGGGGAACCGATCATCGTCGATACGTTTGCCCGTTACAAAATTATTGACCCCCTGCAATTCCTGAAAACATTGCGGACAGTCGATCAGGCCAACAGCCGTCTTGAAAATATCCTGAACGATGCCACACGAACTGTTTTAGGCCGTACAAGCTTGCGCGATCTTCTCTCCCCTGAGCGGACTCATGTCATGGCAAGTATTCTCAAACGCGTTAACAATAAAACACAGGAAGATCAACTGGGGATCGAAATCGTTGATGTGCGGATTGTGCGCGCCGACCTGACATCTGAGTTACGAACCTCCACTGTTAAGCGTATGAAATCTGAATTATTTGAACGCGCCACGGAAACCCGCGCAAAAGGCGAAGAACGTGCCCTGGAAATTCGCTCAACCGCCAATAAAGAACGTGATGTTCTTCTGGCAGAAGCCCAGAGAGATTCAGAAATCATCCGAGGTGAAGGCGATAAGGAAGCGATCCAGATTTACGCGAAAGCGTTCAATCAGGACAAGGATTTTTATTCCTTCTACCGCTCAACGGAAGCTTATACCAACGCGCTGGCAAACCCGGAAACCACATTGGTTATTTCCCCTAACAGTGAATTTTTTAAATTTTTTGGGAAAGTTGACTAGGCGTTTTTGACGACCTATCTTAAGCAAAAAAAGAAAAAGGAATGACCATGATCAAGCACCCTATGACTTATAAATATTTTCTTGTTCTTTTTACCCTGATAACCTTTATCCCTGCTGCCGCAAATGCCGGCAGCTTTTTTGGCAGCGGCAAAAAAGAAGAACAATCACAAAACAAACACCCGGACAGCTTTGCCGACCTGGCTGAGAAGCTTCTCCCTTCCGTTGTTAATATTTCTTCCACACAAAAAGTTGCCAAACGCGAAGATATGCAGGATATGCCGGAAATACCACAATTCCCTCCTGGTTCTCCGTTTGAAGATTTCTTTGAAGAATTTCTCAACCGCCGTGGCGGTCATGGAAACATTCCGCAAATTCCTCCGGCCTCTCTGGGGTCAGGTTTTATTATTGACGCCGAAAACGGTTATGTGATTACCAATAACCATGTGATCCGCGATGCAGATGAAGTCCGCGTAACGTTATATGACGACACAACGCTGACGGCGGAAGTCATTGGCATGGATGAAAAAACGAATATCGCCGTCCTGAAAGTCGATACCAAGAAAAAACTGCACGCCGTTCCATTTGGGGACAGTGATGTGATGCGTGTAGGAGACTGGGTTCTGGCTATCGGGAACCCGTTTGGCCTCGGCGGAACCGTCACAGCGGGGATTGTCTCCGCTCGTCAGCGCGATATCAACTCCGGCCCCTATGATGATTACATCCAGACAGATGCCTCTATCAACCGCGGAAATTCGGGTGGGCCGATGTTTAATCTGGATGGACAAGTGATTGGCATTAATACCGCGATTTTCTCACCGTCTGGTGGGTCTGTCGGAATTGGATTTGCGATTCCCTCCGCTCTGGCGGAACCTGTGATTAAGCAAATTATTGAATATGGACGAACCCGCCGAGGATGGCTGGGCGTTAAAATCCAGACTGTGACAGATGAAATTGCTGAAAGTCTGTCTCTTGACAAGGCACGCGGCGCGCTGGTTGCCAGCGTTAACCCGGACGGTCCTGCTGAAAAAGCAGGCCTTGAAGCCGGGGATGTGATCCTGAAATTCAACAACCAGGACGTCAACGAAATGCGTCAACTCCCCAGAATTGTCGCTGAAAGTAAAATTGACACGACTGTTCCGGTAGAGATTTGGAGAGACGGGCAGGTTATCACAAAACTTGTCGGGGTTGGCGAGCTGGAAAAAGCCGAAGAAGAAGGACTGGTTGAGACTGCTGCTGCAAAATCATCTCCTGACACATCCAAAGATGAAAAAATTGAAAATCTAGGATTCAGCGTCAGTGCACTATCGCCTGTCTTGCGCGAAGAGTTCATGGTGCCTGAAAATGTGGACGGCGTGGTTATCACACACGTTGAAAACCTTTCGGAAGCTGCAGAAAAAGGGCTCCTTCCCGGTGATGTCGTCGTTGAAATCAACCAGACAAAAGTTGCAACCATTGATGAGGTCAAAACCGCAATAGAAGCCGCAGAAAAAGAAGGAAAATCATCCATTCTGATGCTGCTGAACAGGGAAGGAAACGTTCGTTTCACCGCCCTGAAACTCGGAAAAAAAGAGAAAGATTCAGAGTAAGGTTTCACACTCTGTTCCAATCTATGCTAGACTCTTTTTCTATGCTAAATAAATAATGAAAGGCAGGGCGTTTTGAACGCCCTGTATAAATATTATGAATGTATGGGTACTCTACGGAGAAGATACGGACTCTTCAGTTGATCTCGCCTATGAAGTCAGGCGTATGGTTGCAGAGGCACAAAAAATGGATGTCAATGTTGAAGTTTTTCGTCCTCAGGAATTTGACTTGCTGATCACGGAAGAAAATCGTGATTCTATTCTGGTTCATGGACAACACCGCCCCCTCCCGGACATTGTTTTCCCCTACCTTGCAGAAAACGACCGAAACTTTTTCTCATTTGCTGTGATTCGTCAGCTTCGACAATTAGGCGTTCCCGTCCTGAATAACGAAAAGACGATTGAGAAGGTTGGCGATAAACTTCACACTCACCAGATTTTGGCGCGGGAAGGGCTCCCGACTCCGACAACCCTTCTGGCAAAATTTCCGGTGAATCTGGAACTGGTCGAAAAACATGTCGGTTTTCCGGTCGTCGTCAAAACACGTCTGGGTTCTAACGGTAGCGGCGTGTTTTTGATAGAGCATCAGAATGCCTTTTCCGATCTGATGAACCTGATTGAAGAAACCAATCCAAACATCCAGCTTATTTTTCAAAAATTTGTCTCTTTCAGTAAAGGTCGGGACCTGCGCCTGTTCGTGGTTGACGGGCATGTCGTTGCCGCAATGGAGCGCCGTGCAAAAGAAGGCGATTTCAAAGCAAACTACTCCACAGGCGGAACCGTCCAATTGTTTGAACCGGATGCCGAGGCCGTGGATTTAGCATTGCGGACGTCAGAAATCCTGAATATCGACATTGCCGGTGTTGATTTACTTTTTTCAGAAGAAGGATATACGATCTGCGAAGCCAATACATTTCCGGGATTTAAGGGGCTGGAACAAGCCACGGGAGAAAACATCCCTCGTTATATTTTTGAAGCCATGCAACGCAGACTGGGGCTTTCGGGCCATAATCCACACGCCTCCACAGGCGATATTGATATCCCTGTACAGATCGTATCTCAATAATTTTTCAGAACAGTTTTTAAACACCTCCGACTATGGATAAGACAAACACTTTTCAATCCCTTTTCCGGCCTGTCATTTCGAGGAAAGAGAGAGGGGCGGCGTGGACGTCCCTCGAACGACGAGAAATCTGTGAAATTCAAACAAAATCAGATTCCTCGTCCGCTTCGACGCGGAGCGCGTCAAATGCTCCGTCGGAATGACAAATTTTATCTTATTGAGCTTTTTTTCAAAATCTTTCTCTTATCCATTGTTGAGGTTATACAGGCTTCTCACCGATGGAATCTGTGAGCTTCTGCCGCCAGTTTTCCAGATTGCTCGCAATATTGGAGTCATCATTGGCCAGAATAGACGCGGCAAAAAGACCCGCATTTTTGGCCCCCGCCGTGCCAATGGCAAATGTCCCGACGGGAATCCCCCCCGGCATCTGAACAATCGAAAGCAAACTGTCCATGCCTTTCAGAGCCTTGCTCTCGACCGGCACACCAAGGACAGGAAGTGTCGTCAGGCTCGCCACCATCCCCGGCAAGTGCGCCGCCCCGCCGGCCCCGGCGATAATCACCTTATAGCCCTGCTCTTTTGCTGATTTCGCAAATTCAAACATGCGCTCTGGCGTGCGGTGCGCCGAAATAATTTTCGCTTCGTAAGGCACGTCCAATTCATCCAGAACAAGAGCGGCCTGTTCCAGAACAGGCCAGTCAGACTGGGACCCCATGATAATGGCCACAAGAGGAGAGGAAGAAGAGGTCATGCAATAATATCCGGCAACAGGGAACTTCTGAGTCTTGTAATCTCATCTTTTAATTGCAGTTTCCGCTTTTTCAGGCGTTGCAATTGTAAAAAATTGACCGGAGGGGTTTCCATCAGTCTTGAAATAGTTTCATCCAGATCTCTGTGCTCCTGCTCTCTATCCGCGAGAATTTCCCGGAGCTGCTCTTCATCGTCCATTCGCCAGCTTATAGTAAGTTAAATATAAAGCGTAAGTATAACAAAAAACTTCTTAAAATAGAACTTTCAATTATACCTTCGTGCAAAGAAAATCAATATTCTACAATATGCTTTGCCCGGTTTGTCTCCAGTCCTCAACAAAAGCGGCCAGCCCCTTATCTGTTAGAGGATGTTTGTAGAGTTTACGGATAACATCCGGCGGACAGGTCACCACGTCCGCACCCAGACGCGCACTGTCGATGATATGAGAAGGACTACGTACAGAGGCCACCAATACTTCTGTGTTAAAATCATAGTTTCCGTAGATGTCCACAATATCGGCAATCAGTTCCATCCCGTCATGACAGATATCATCCAGACGCCCAACAAACGGAGAGATAAATGTTGCCCCGGCCTTGGCCGCCAGAATCGCTTGCCCCGGTGAGAAACATAATGTGACGTTGACCATGGTTCCCTTATCAGACAGGACTTTACAAACCTTCAGGCCCGCTTCTGTCAACGGCACTTTCACGGCAATATTTTTGGCGATCCCCGCCAGTTTTTGCCCTTCTTTCAGCATGATATCGTAATCCGTTGAGGCGACTTCCGCACTGACTGGCCCCTTTACAATTCCACAGATTTCCTCGATAAGAGGAATAAATTCCCTGCCGCTTTTGGCGATCAGGCTGGGGTTCGTCGTTACCCCGTCCAGCAGCCCCGTACTTTCAAGATCCCTGATATCGTTTACATCAGACGTATCGGCAAAAAATTTCATATGTTTGTCTTTCCCTTTTCGTTATTCTTCCGTATATGAGCACCCCTGACCTGTTTTTGCAAGAGCGGAAAATTGTATCTGTCCTGCCCGCGACGTTCGTGGACAAACCGTACAGTTACGCTCTGCCGGAAGGCATGGAATCTGTTGCGGTTGGCAGCTTTGTGGAGATTCCTCTCAATAACAGAAAAATTTTCGGTGTTGTCTGGAACACGGAACAGGATAAGGACGTCAAAAAGCTGAAAGAAGTTCTGGTGGTCTATCCCCTTCCTCCCCTGCCAAAATCACATATGACGTTTATTGAGAAGGTCGCTGATTATACCCTTTCTCCGCTTGGTGCCGTTTTGAAAATGAGCCTCTCCGCCCCCGAAGCTTTTGATGAGGAAAAAGGCGTGACGGGATATAAGCGCGGCCATCCCACTGATGGGCTCTCCCCCAAAGCACAAAGCATTATTGAATCGCTCAGCCGGTTTGAACCACAAACAGCCGCACAGCTCAAAAAAAAAACAGGATGTTCTGCCAGCACATTAAAGACGCTCATAAAAAACTCTTTTCTGGAGCAGGTGATCATCACCCCGCCATCCCCCTGTACTAGCCCCGATCCGTCTCTTGCCAGTTTTGGTTTGTCCCCGGAACAAAGTCAGGCAGCCACAACCCTGATCACCAATATAAGACAAAATTCCTATAAGTGTTCTCTCCTAGATGGCGTGACAGGATCAGGCAAAACAGAAGTGTATTTTGAAGCTGTCGCAGAGACTTTAAAGCAAGAGAAACAAGTTCTTATCATGCTTCCTGAAATTGCGCTCTCAAACGCGTTTCTGGACAGATTTCAAAGCC
>CAKZKV010000297.1 GCA_937124505.1 uncultured Alphaproteobacteria bacterium | reverse complement strand
TATTAACCGTTCAAACGGCGCGATTGACCTGAAACGTTACCGTGAGGTGGTTGAGGAGATTGACGAGGAATTTGAAACACAGCAATTGACGCTGGAAGAAGCACGACGCATCAATCCGGATGTTAAGGTCGGGGAATTCATCATTGACGATATGCCGCCACTGGATTTTGGACGGATTGCTGCCCAGACCGCCAAACAGGTCATTATGCAGAAAGTGCGTCAGGCTGAGCGTACAAAGCAATATGAAGAATTTAAAGACCGCGTGGGTGAGATGATCAGCGGGATCGTGAAACGCGTGGAATACGGCAATGTTTTCGTCGATCTTGGTAAAGCGGAAGCCATCCTGCCGCGCGATGAAACCATTCCGCGTGAGAATATCAAGGTGAATGACCGTGTTCTGACCTACATATACGATGTACGTGAAGAAGTCCGCGGGCCACAAATTTTCCTGTCCCGCACGCACCCGCAATTCCTGGCAAAACTGTTTGAGCAGGAAGTGCCGGAAATTTACGAAGGAACGATTGAAATTCGTCAGGTTGCCCGAGATCCCGGATCCCGTGCAAAAATGACGGTTTACTCACATGACAGCGGCATGGACCCGGTCGGAGCTTGTGTCGGGATGCGTGGTTCTCGTGTGCAGGCTGTGGTGAATGAGCTGCAGGGCGAGAAAATCGATATTATTCCTTACACAGAAGACAAAGCAACCCTGATTATTCAGGCACTGCAACCGGCGATTGTCTCCAAGGTTGTTGTGGATGAAGAGAAAAACAAGTTGGAAGTCGCCGTCGGTGAAGACCAGCTCTCTCTGGCCATTGGCCGTCGCGGTCAAAACGTTCGCTTGGCCTCCATGCTGGTGGGATGGGATGTGGATATTATGACGGAAGAGGAAGAATCCCGCCGCCGCGCCGAGGAATTTTCAACGCGTTCAGCCCGCTTTATTGAAGCGCTGGATGTGGATGACGTGATTGCCCACCTGCTTCTGGCAGAAGGATTTGTTTCCATTGAGGAAGTTGCGGAAACCCCGGTTGATGAACTGGCGCAGATTGAAGGGTTTGATTCAGATATCGCTGAGGAATTGCGCAATCGTGCGATTGCCTGGCTGGAAGCCCAACAAAAAGAACTGGAAGAAAAGTCCGCCGAACTGGGGATCGCAGAAGATCTGATGACACTGGAAGGTCTCCCCGCCAGCGTGATTCTGAAACTGGGTGAAAACAATATCAAAACCCGTGACGATCTGGCCGATCTGGCAGGGGACGAACTGGTTGAAATTCTTGGTGACGGTGTGATGACTGAAGCTGATGCCAATGAAGTAATTATGCGCGCACGTGCGCATTGGTTTGAAGACAATAAAGAAACTGACACAACAGAGGAAGCCGCCATGGCAAACGCCGGTTAAACGCTGATGACTCTAGCGTGTCACAGATTTGGAAGGAAACGGAATGGTGTTGATGGAAGACCATCACACAGATACCAATGTACCCTCCCCGCATGACTCACCTGAGCTTGCGGGTACTTCCACTTGCTCAGAAAAAACTTCAAAGAAGAAAACACAACAACGCACCTGCATTGCGACACGTGAGGTGTCTGACAAAGCTGACCTGCTGCGTTTTGTTTGTGACCGTTCCGGACAGATATATTTTGACCTGACTCACAAGTTACCGGGACGAGGAATCTATGTTTCCACTAAAGAAGACGCCCTGAAACAAGCCATTTCAAAAAACCTGTTTGCAAAAGCTGCAAAAAGACAGGTGCGTGTGCCTGACGACTTATTGCACCAGATTGAGGTGCAGCTGCGTCAGTCATTATTGAACCTGATCGGGCTGTCACGACGCGCAGGTGACCTGATTATTTCTGCAGATAAGATAAATAAATTCATTAAAAGCAATGAAATAGAATGTTACATTACAGCTTCTTGTGAAGGGTCAGATTCGCGCTGCGAGATAGAACGTCAAATCGGGGCATGCCGGGTCATTTTGGATTTTTCAAGTGAAGAACTGTCTGATGTATTGGGATTGGAAAATGCCGTTCATTTAGCGATGAAAAAAGGCGGTCTAAGTCAGAAATTTTTAAAACAACTGGATGTCTTGCATAACCTGAGTACTGCATCCACTAAGAATAGAAAGTAAAAGGTAGGAACATGGCTGAAGCAAAAGAAAATAACGATCAAAAGACAGAAGATAAAAAAGAGAAAAAAACGCTGAGCATCGGGGGCGGAAAAAAGACTTTGAGCCTTGGAGGCGCACAGAGTGCCAAAATTCGCCAGCAGATGGAAGGCGGGCGGGCAAGCGGCGGAATATCCGTTGAAGTGCGCCGTAAACGCACGGTCAGTGAAGATAAACCAGTGGAAAAAAGTGCTGCGCAGCCGCCCTCTGATACGAAAGAGCAAGCCGCTCTGCGTAATATGACACCTGCGGAACGTGAGGCGCGAGCGAAAATGATCCGTGAGGCGATTGAAGCCGAAGAAAAGCGGAAGGCTGAATTACAGGAAAAGGCCAAAGCTAGCGAGAAAAAGGAAGAGCCGACAGAGACCCCGGAAGAAGCTGCACGACGTCAGGAATTGGAAGAGATTGAACGCATTGAAGCGGAAGAGCAATCAAAAGTCAGTGAAGCAGAGCTTCTGCGCCAGAAAAATCTGGAGCGCATGCGCACGACGCAGCCACTTCCGCCAGTGCCGGGCCGCCGTGAGGAAGAGGATGAAAGCGTCCGTGAGAGAATGAAGCGTGGCCCGAAAGCTCCAAAATCGAAAGACGGGGATTCCCGACGCCGAGGCGGCAAGATCACGGTGACACAGGTTTTGAACAATGATTTTGAACGTGACAGCGGGCGCTCTCTGGCGGCGCAAAGACGCGCGCAGGCAAAAGCACGCAAAGCTGCCATGGGAACGCAAGCGCCCGCGCAAAAAGTTTACCGCGAGGTGATCGTGCCTGAGGCTATTACGGTTCAGGAACTGGCGAACCGTATGTCAGAGCGCAGTGCGGATTTGATTAAATCCCTGATGAAAATGGGTGTTATGGCGACGATTAACCAGATCATTGATGCCGATACGGCGGAGCTGATTATTGATGAATTTGGCCACAAGATTAAACGCGTCTCTGAGGCTGATGTTGAGGAAGGACTGGAAGGGATTGTCGATAAGCAGGAAGATCTTCAGTCTCGACGTCGGGGTTGGCAAACATAGGCAGAGTGCTA
>CAKZKV010000296.1 GCA_937124505.1 uncultured Alphaproteobacteria bacterium | reverse complement strand
GTCTAATTCATCTCTGTATGGACTACGTACAGAAAGATAGTTATCTGCTTCTTTCAGACACCAATCACGCAGTTCTTTACTAAAACTGATTTGAGCATACTCATCAGAAACATTCTTCTCCATAACATTTCCAGTGTTCAAATCAATTTGATTCACTCCTGTACAAAAATATTCATTAATTACTACAACAAGTTTATTTGTGAGCTCTAAAGCATCTTTGTTATCTGTTTCAAATTTACATTTTACAGCAAGCATTCTTTGATTAACCAAAAATCTGGCTTCTATATGCTTCTCTCTTAACTGTTTTTTTAAATCTAAATACGATTTTTGTTTAAAAAAAGGTAAATGAGAGAAAGAAAAATCAACATAGAAAGAAAACAGACCCGCAAATTCAGTCCATGTTTGATTTTCGTATGCCCCTTCAATTTTAGTTTTGTCTAAGCAAAAACCCAGCCTGCAAAATTCGTCAGATTCTGTTACAAAAGGTACTCTCCTTAATTTCAGAAGCTTTCCACAACGGCGATATTGGAATAAATCTGCCTCAGGAAATGTTTGACTAACAATATCAATAAAATTTTCTATATCATTATTGGGCATACAATTATGTTTACTTATCCAGTAAGTCGTATGCCCGGATAAATCTACTTCAGGTTCAGCCGCATAAGTCCCCTTTGGCGAAAAAATTTTTTGACCATTAATTGTAATTCCCAAAATATCGCAAAACTGCACAGGATTTGGCTCACCTTGATAATACCACGGGAAAACCTGCCTTTTTATCAAACATTTACGCTTTAAGTTATCATCAGAATGTTCATCATATTCGTCTATGTGTACTTGCAAATAGCCGCTTCTATAACGAATATCGAGTTCTTTACCATCTTGCGTTTTGCCAATCAGATGATGCGAACCACTCGGCTGAGGTAAATCCAGAAGATCTATTCCTAATGGTTTTATGTCCGGTCGAGAATAAAACATAAAACCTACACTTCCGTATTTTCAGAACTCGTGCCGAATTCACGGGCCTGCAAACGCCGGATAATCTCATCTTTCGGGCCAAAGGCAACCGTGCGGCCTTTATCCATCAAAATCAGCTTGTCCACGAGCGTCAACATCGCGCCCTTATGCGTAATCAGCAAGATGGTACGTCCTTCCGTGATATATTCCAGACGCTTGCGCAGGCGGTTTTCGGAGGCCGGGTCCATAGAGGCCGTTGGTTCGTCCAGTATCAGAATCGGCGGATCGTAAAGCAGCGCCCGCGCCACCGCGACCGCCTGTCTTTGCCCGCCGGAGAGGGCCTCGCCGCGCTCCCCGACCGGCGTGTCCAGTCCGGCTTCGGACTCCTTGATGAATTCCATCACGCCCGCCATTTCAGCAGCGCGGATCACAGCGCTTTCCGTGGCCATTTCATGCCCCATCGTAATATTTTCACGGATTGAGCCATAGAACAGTTGCGGAGATTGCTGCACCACCCCGATATTACGACGCAGATCCCCCGGATCAATTTGCCGCACATCCGTCCCGTCCAGTTGCACACTGCCGCTTTCCGGCTGAAACAGGTTATGAAGTAAGCGCTCGACCGTGGTTTTCCCGGAGCCGACCGCGCCGATAATCCCGATATGCTCACCAGGCGCAATTGAAAAACTCACATGGTTCAATGCCGGGCGTGTCTGTCCGGGATAATGGAACACCACGTCCTTGAAATCAATCTGGCCGCGTACATGCGGAATGGAGATAAAATGTTTATCCAGCGGGCGCTCCACTGGCTTTTTCATCAGATCGTCCAGATGTTTCAATGCTTCTCTGGATTGATTTAGACGCGTCATCAGGGATGCCACCTGTGCCAACGGCGCCAGCGCCCGCCCTGTCAGGATCACACAGGCAATGATCGCCCCCATGGTGATATATTCCGCCGTTGTCAGATAGACGCCGACGATCACCACAAAAGCACTGGCCACCTGCTGAATCAGAATCGCGCTGTTTGTCGCATAGGCCGCCAGTTTGCGGGATTTCACTGCCGTAGAGGAAGATTTTTCCGTCAGTTCTTCCCAGCGGCGCTGCGCATGGCTTTCCGCCGCCTGTGACTTGATGGTCTCCAGTCCGGTAATCGTTTCAAAGAGCAGGGCGTTTTTCAGCGCGGATTCATTCATGCTCTGGCGAATGACTCTTTGCATCGGCCCCTGTAAAAGCAGCCCGACCCCGATCACCAAAATAGCCGCCACCACGGGCACAAAGGCCAGCGGTCCGCCAATCATCATGATAATCAGCACGAAAATCAGCGTAAACGGCAAATCAACCAGCGCCGCCATCGTCGAGGACGTAAAGAAGTCGCGCAGTGTTTCAAATTCTTTCATATGGCTGGCCATCACGCCCGCCGACGCCGGACGCGCCGCCATCGTCATGCCCATCACCTGCTCGAACAGGGATGCCGAAATTTTTACATCGGCCTTGCGTCCGGCATGATCCAGAAACTGCGCACGCAGGTTTTTCAGGACAAAATCAAAGAAGAAGACCACAAACACGCCGGTTGCCAGCACCCACAGCGTATCAATCGCGCTGTTCGGCAGGACACGGTCATAGACATTCATGATAAAAAGCGGACTGGCCAGTGCGAACAGATTAATCATCAACGCCGCAACAATCACTTCCATATATAAGGAGCGGTGCGCCCACAAAGCACCCTTGAACCAGTCCTTGGCCGTGTCAATTTCCGCGGGGCCGGCGCGTTCATCCATACGCGCGACGGGACGGACGAAATAGGCATAACCATCATAAATCTCTGCCAGTTTTTGCAAGGGCAGATCATTCTTTTCATCTTCCGTTTCCGGAAACTGAACCTGAAAAACAGCCCCCTGCCTGGATTGCTTGATGTCCCAGAGAATACAGGCCTGTTTGTCCTTCAGCACCAGAATACAAGGGAGGTTCGGCGCAATCTTCAATGAATCCAAAGAGCGTTCCATCAAATTGGCGCTCAGGTCAGCGCGGCTGGCGGCACGTTCAAACAAGGTCGGCGTGATCCCCGATTTTGGCAGGGGCAGACCGGCGGTCAGGGAATTCATACTGGTGCGGCGGCCATAATGCCCGGCCATCAGTTTCAGACACGCAATGAGAGGCTGGTGAATAGCCTTGCGGTCAGCTTCCAGCGGCCACTTGTCAGGATGTTCCGCCTGAAACTCCCCAACGTTTTTAGAGGCTGACGGATCGTTTTGTTCTGCAGGATTTTGGGACACAAGAAGACCTTACATATTCTAAGTAACATAAAAAAAAGAACCAGATCCTTTTTTAGCATCCGGTTCCTAAATTGTCGTTAAAAAATAAAAGACATTACATTTTTGCGGCAATGCTTTCACGCGGATATTCAACTCCGAGCGTCGGCAGCAATTCACCTTTTAACGCCAACAGGCGGTAAACGGCTGTCATTTCAACAAATCTGGAGTTGATCGCGTTACTGCGGGAAACGAACAATTCGTTTTGCGCATCCAGAACGTCCAGAAGCGTGCGGCGGTTCAGTTCGAACTGGTCGCGGTATGCCGCAACAACTTCACGGTTTGCCAGAACCTGACGCTCAAAAGCAGATGAACGTTCGGAGGCCGCGATTTTGGACGCCCATGTTCTGCGCACATCATCCTCGATAGAACGTGCGGCATCTGCGCGTTCCTCTTTTTTCTGCTGGACGCGGTGTGCAAATTCACGCGCACGCGCCATGTCACCACCGCCACGGTATAGATTCCAGTTCATCACAACCAGGCTGGACGCAGAACGGTCACGGCCATCCACCCCGCCCAGATCATGCCCCTGACGAGCATTCAGTTGCAGGTCAACCTGCGGATACATCGTGGATTGTGTGCCGTTAAATTCGGCATCTGCCACACGGACATCCGCCTCCAAAACGTCCAGAGTCGGGCTTTGCGTCAAGGACTGCTCAACTTCCAGATCAACTGTCCGGGCCAGCTTGTCATATGGCGTGCGCGGAACGGTCAGGTCCTTGGGCATATCACCAACATCACGCATATATTGAGATTCCGCCACACGAAGAGCCTCACGGGCATCGGATTCTGTTGCCTGCGCTCTGGCAAGACGGGCATTGGCCTGCTCGACATCGGCCTGCGTTGAGCGACCGGCCTCTACACCCTCCTGAATCTGGCTCAGAATATCAATGTGTGCGGAAACGTTATCGCGGGAGATCTGCACCAGCTGGCGCTGTCTCAAAACTTCCAGGTAGGCTTCCACAATGTCCAGACCGATAAATTCCGCTGTTTCACGAACGCGGTGAGAAGCAGAGTTGACACGGTTTTGCTGACGCTCAACTTCATATTTTGTCTCATAGCCATCAAACAGGAGTTGTGTGAGAGTCAGGCCGGTTTCATAGCGGTACATGCTTTCGTCATCATCGCCAGCGCCCGCTCTTGTGGCCGGGTCTTCCGTATATTCAAAGCCTGTATCGGCATTCAGGTCAACCGACGGCAGATAAAGGGCATTCGCCTGATTCAGTTCTTCATCCGTTGCACGTCTGGAACTGGCCACAACGCCATATTCCGGGTTTGTCGCAACACCTGTTGCCACCGCATCACGCAGAGTTTGCAATGTCGGGCTATTTTGCGCCATTGCCGGTGCAGCAAATGCCAGCCCGATCAGGGCGGTGCTTAAAAGCGCTTTTTGTTTTAAAAATTTCATTTCGTCCGTTCTCCGTCTATTAAAATCAGTTTAAAAATTGGCGTTTTTCTCTAATTTACTTAACTTCCCAAGCTTCCTATTTATGACGTGTTCAGGCTTTAAAATCAAGCCTGAACATTTTGTATTTACAGGTTTTCTAGGCAACCTGTGCAAGGTCTGTCTGAATATCCTCCAGGCTTAACCCTGTCACATCATGCAGCGTGACAACATTTTCGAAGGTCGCACCGCCTTCCGTTCCGTTCGTATCCACAGAAACGATTGTGTCACTACCGGATTCCGTCAGAGCAATGAAATCAGAAATCGCATGTGTGTCCGCATCATATCCTTCGATCATGCCAGCGAAATCCAGAACATCTTCCTCTGCATCAAAGTCCATGATCGTATCTGCACCGTCAAGCGCATCAAAGACAAAGCGATCAGCATCATTGCCGCCATAGAGGACATCATTGCCTTTGCCGCCGATCAGGGTGTCGTCGCCGTCCTGACCATACAGCACATCATCTTCCTGACTTCCATACAGAACATTCAGGCCGTTATCGCCAGCAATGACAGTTGCCTCTTTGGAACTGCTGAAGAAAGAGAACCAGACATCTGCAATCTCGCCTTCAGAGCCATCATCATAGACAAAGGCGCCTTCATGAGAAATCCAGCTTCCGTCCTGCCAGTAGCCCGTCTGCTGGGCCGTCAGGTTGATACCGGCGATACCGAAATCCGTCAGAGCCAACATTTCAGCTTCCTGGGAAACCCCGTCCTGATTAGCATCCTGCCAGACAATCAGCTCACTCCAGACGGCATCATCCGCATTGATCACCCCATCCGCATTCGCGTCATATTGTGACAGATTGGCAAAACCGTCCTGATAAACATCCGTGTTTCCAAACAGCTCGCTCTGGTTGTTGATCACGCCGTCATGGTTGATATCAATGGCCAGAAGGGCATCGTCAGCGCTAACCCAGCCGGTTTTGTCAGCAACGCCGTCATTGTTCATATCAAACAGCACGCCTGCCTCAACAGACACCAGTTCAATGCCGTCCCCGTCCAGATCAAGCACCAGCGGAGACGATACAATCGTCACCTGCACAACCTGCGTTGTGCTTGCCGTATTGTCACTCAGGTCGCATTCCTGACCGGAAAGGTTTGTTTCCGCAGAATAAGCCGTCACAATAAAATCGTGAATGCCTTGCGGTGTCCGGTAATCCTGACCAGATGCCAGTTTTGGAAAATCGATTTTCAGATCTACGGCCTGGTCTGCCGTAATTTCCCAAACTCCCGGCGCAATTTCCGCCCCGTGATTGAAGCTCACGCCAAAATCAGCCAGAACTTGCGGTATTTCAATCGTGAAATGCGTAATGCTTTCCGAACCATCCGTATCCGTGACATAAGCGCTCAGGTTGAAAGCATAATCCGGCCCGGCTGAGTAATACTTGTAATTCCATTCCGTGATATCCACACCATCGATTTTGTCCCAGCGTTGTCCCGGCCCCGTATTTTGGGAAGACGTTGACAACTGCACGTCCAGAATTGGCGCATCCGCCACGGCGTCCACAAACACATCAAATCCATCATTTGATGTCGCGGAGTCAGAGGTTTCCGGGTCAAAGACACTGGCTACCACGTTCAGGCCGGTCAGATCCACATCGCTGTCCGCAGGTGGCGTTAAAATAAAACCACCATTGTAAAGTTTCTCTCCGGCAGCCAGCACAATGCTGTATTCACCGGGAGTTCCTGTCGGCGTCCAACCTATTCCGTCGAAGGCCCATGAAGCGTCCACACCTGTCAGTGTCAGTGTCAGGACTTGCTGGCCGGAACCTCCCGTGACAAGCGCATGAACATTCACAAAGACAGAACCGTCTTCCTTGACGCAAATACCCTCTGCACAGTCTCCAACCTTTACATCAACATCGACCGGCGGGAAACATGGCACATTAATCGTCAGGTTTGCGTCACTGGTGTCTCCGTCCGCATCCTTCAAAACATACGCAAATTCATCCCCAACACAATGGATGCCCGGCTCTGTTGAGATTTGTGATTGTCCATCATAGGAATATTTTCCAGTATTATTAATGGTCAGAATGCCATAATTGCCGACAATCACAGCGTCTGAGCCATCCGTGGGCAGGACAATGCCGTTGACGCTGTAAACCGTATTCGGCGTATCATTACTCAGATCATCTCCCGCACCGGGGCCGCCATTTTCACCCGTGATAACGTTTCCTCCGGCTGTTGTTGTGCCGCTGTTATTCACATCGTCATGGGCAACCGGGCCGTCATCCTTGACCGTAATTTTAATCAGCCCGTCCGTGACGTCGCCGTCTATATCCTTGGCCACAACACCAAACGCCAGTTCAATCGCATCATCCGGGTTG
>CAKZKV010000295.1 GCA_937124505.1 uncultured Alphaproteobacteria bacterium | reverse complement strand
GATTGCACGGACAAAGCCGTGCAATGACGAATTTGAAAAGTGTCCAATTCTTATTGGGAATCACCATTACTATGTTTATATGCTAACAAATAAAGCAAACAAAGTTTTGTATATTGGTGTTACAAATGATCTGGAACGCCGCATATCAGAGCACAAGCAAAAACTGATTAAGGGATTTACCTCAAAATATAACCTTACAAAGCTGGTTTACTATGAATATTATACTGATATAAATGACGCAATCAGAAGAGAAAAACAACTTAAGGGATGGAGGCGCGTGCGGAAAAACGATCTTGTGGATTCTGTTAATCAAAACTGGAATGATTTATTAAAAACCAAGGAGATCCTTCGCTAGCACTCAGGATGACAAGGAAAGAATATGACACAAACATACAAATCAGATTTTTTGAACGTTCTGCAGGAACGCGGGTTTATTCACCAGTGCTCGGATTTTGAAGGACTGGACGCTAAACTATGCGAAGGGCCTCAAAGCGCCTTCATTGGCTTTGATGCAACGGCGAAATCCCTGCATGTCGGTAATTTAATCAATATCATGATGCTGCACTGGTTTCAGAAAACGGGGAACAAACCAATTACCCTGATGGGAGGTGCAACGTCAAAAATCGGCGATCCGTCTTTTAAGGACGAATCCCGTAAACTTCTGGATGATACGACGATTGAAGAAAATATCGAGCATATTCGAGCGACCTGTTTCAAACAATTCCTGACATACGGAGATAAACCGACAGATGCGATGATGGTCAATAATAATGACTGGCTTGCGGATTTAAACTACCTTGATTTCCTGCGTGAATACGGGCGCTTTTTTACAATAAACCGCATGATCAGCTTTGATTCTGTCAAAACCCGTCTGGAACGCGAAAGCCCCCTGACCCTGCTGGAATTCAACTACATGGTGATGCAGGGGTATGACTTTCTGGAAATCAACCGCCGTTACGGCACTATTTTACAAATGGGTGGCTCCGACCAATGGGGAAACATGATCAACGGCGTTGATCTAACACATAAAGCTGCGCAAAAACAGCTTTACGTCCTGACGACCCCGCTGCTGACCACGCCAGACGGCAGGAAAATGGGCAAAACGGAAAACGGCGCGGTCTGGCTGAATAAGGAGATGCTCAGTCCCTATGACTACTACCAGTTCTGGCGCAATGTGGACGATGCGATGGTGGCGCAAATGCTGGCGAAATTTACGCTCCTGCCCATGGAAGAAGTCAGCCGCCTGTCCGCTCTGGAAGGGTCAGAAATCAATGAAGCGAAGAAAATTCTTGCTTTCGAAGCCACAAAACTCTGCCACGGCGAACAAGCGGCGAAGGATGCAGAAGCAACAGCCCAGAAAGTATTCGAACAAGGCGGCGTGGGAGAGGATTTACCTACCATTTCATTATCAACAACAGAGGCCAAAGACAAAAAATTAATCGACCTGTTTGTTGAAACGGGTTTGTGCGCTAGCAAAGGCGAATTTAGACGTCTTGTAAAACAAAATGGAGCTAAATTAAATGATAACCCTGTCATAGATAGCGAAGCTATTTTGGGTATGCCCCATAATGACACACATAAACTCTCCGCAGGGAAAAAGAAACACGCGCTGGTGAAGGTGGGATAATTTCTACTTGTCATTCTGAATTTAGAAAAACACCGCGAAATAATTGAGCGGTCAGTTTTGCTTACATGAAGAATCTTTATCCTCAGGAAAAATCCTGATATGAAAGATTCATCACATAAGAAATTCTATCTATTCATTTCACTCATAGAGAATTTCTAAGTTCAGAATGACAGTTTAGGAAAGGCTGAAATGAAACACATCTCTACGAACACCGCCCCTACTCCACTCGGCCCGTACTCCCAAGCCACCGTTCATAACGGGATCGTCCAGATCGCCATGCAGGTGGCAGTAACGCCGGAGGGAGAGCATTATACAGACCACTCCCTGCCGGAGCAGCTCAGACAGGTCTTGCAGAACATCAAAGCCATTCTGGAAGCTGCGGGCAGCGACCTTGAGAATTGCATGCAGGTCACACTCTACACAACAGACCTGTCACAGGGGCCGGACGTGAATAAAGTGTACAAAGAGTGTTTTGACTTTGACCTCAAACCCGCCCGCACAGTGATTGAAGTCAAGGGCCTGCCGCTTGGGTTTAAAATCGCCGCGGATGCGGTTGGCGCGGTTAAAGCAAACAGCGTTTAATTGAATAACACTCATCTAATTCAAAATGTAGCATGCTGAACTTGTCTCAGCATCCAGAAAGACAGAAGCTATTTCTTTGTCTGGCTCACTGGATCCCGAAACAAGTTCGGGATGCTACTTTTTGGATTACAAAAAACAATCGAAAGTTCTACAACGTAATCCTGTGGAAGGTTTCCCCTTCCAGCCTGTTATAGCGCAGTCCCATTTTATCAATCGCCGCGAAGAATTTGGCTTCGTTATCCGGGTCTTCAAATTCAAACCCCATCAGCGCCCGTCCGAACATTTCCCCCGTATAGAAATAGTTGAAATAACACAGGTTGGATGTTTGAGATGTGATCCGCAGCAATTCGCGCAGCGCCCCTTTGCGCTCCGGGAAATTGACATGCAGGAACACAGGATTTTTAAACAGGGCGGCATTATAGTTGATAATCTTGAAATTAATATCCTCCGCTCCCGTTACATCTTCAAAATGAATGTTATGGCTTTTCAGGTCTTTGACGATCCTGTCCCACGTCTCCGGCTCTGTGCGCAGGCCAATGACCGGATAGGCGATGTCTTCCGCGAGCTTGCCGTACTGAAAATCGGAGATATTGATGTCTTTGAAGACCGTATCAAGGATGTTCAGCAAGCTTCCTGATTTTTCCTGTAAGGTAAAGCGCAGGAAACGCTGTTTATGTGCGCCGATGGCCGCATTGGCGGAAATTACTCGCAGCTTGGAAAAGTCCATGTTCGCCCCGCAAATCGGCGTCACCAGTTTTTTTCGGCTAATCTCACCGGGATGCTCTTTTGCATATTTAATCAACCCCGCCAGCCCCATCGCGCCAGACGGCTCCGGTATAAAGCGCCCAACTTCCCAGGTTGTTTCAATGGCCGCGCACACTTCATCATTTGTGACCGTGATCACCTCATCCAGCAGGTCCTTACATATCGCATAGGTCAGTTCGCCCGGCTGCTTGACCGCCGTGCCGTCACAGAACGTGTCAACCTTATCCAGCGTAATAATTTTCTCCGCGTCTATCGACGCTTTCATACAGGCCTGATCGACGCCCTCAACGCCGATAATCTTCATGTTCGGGTAGTGGATGCGCAACCATTTCGACATCCCCGCCGCCATACCACCGCCACCAATCGCGATAAAGCAGTAATCAAATGGCCCCTGCCCGGATAGGACAATCTCATCGGCAATTGTCGCCTGCCCGGCAATCGTATAAAGATTATCGAATGGATGGATAAACGGCGCGTCTTTCTCTTCCACTTCTTTCATTGCTGCTGCCGCCGTGTCGCTGTAGGAATCTCCGACCAGCACAATTTCAACACTCTCCCCGCCATGCTTCATCACGGAATTTTGCTTCATCTGCGGCGTGGACAGTGGCATGTA
>CAKZKV010000294.1 GCA_937124505.1 uncultured Alphaproteobacteria bacterium | reverse complement strand
TGGCTCTGGTTGGCGGATGGTTTGCTCTTAGTGCTTTGCCGCCGCTCTACACCGCCGAGGCCAGAATTAAAATCGGGCATGCCGCAGGCCCGGATGCCCGAAATTTTCAGTTTGAAAGTCCGGTGATTTTAAGCGAGGTGGAGGTTTTGCGGTCGCGCAAGCTTGTCGGTGATGTTATTCGTTCCTCTCATCTCGCCTCCGATCCGGAACTGAATACGCTTTTGATGGAAAAGGGGCCTGTGGGGGACGGTGCAGATCAGTTCAAAGCCCTGTCCCTGCAGATGTCAAAAACGCATCAAGTCCCGGAAATGAAGGACATCCCGGAGGGGCGCGCGGACCGCATGACGGGTGTCATCATTGATAATTTTCTGAAAAATCTGCATGTGGAGCCTGTCGATGGTTCTCATGTCATAAAACTGGAATATACGTCGCATCATCCTGAAAAGGCCGCCGTTTTGGCAAATGCGGTGATTGAGACTTACATGGGGCAATATAGAAATGCAGAACAATCGCCTCAAGCCGCATCCTTTGAAATTGATGACGAAAAACTATTTAAGTTACAGAAAAAAATGCATGAATCAGAACGTGCGGTGATGGATTTTCGCCATGAAAAGGCGCTGGGGTCGGAGATCAGTTATGACGTAGCGTCCGGACAATTCTCGGAATTACAGGCCCACCTGGTTGCTGCGGAGGTTGATTATGCCGAGGCGTTAGCCAGACTGACCCAAATCGAAGAAGCCGGAAAAGACCCGCATGCGCTGTCTTCATTCACAGACGTTTTGCATTCTGATGTGGTGGCGCAGCTGACATTGCGGCAGGCCGACGTTTCTCAGAAACTTTCCGTCTTGTCAGAGCGTTATGGGGCAAAGCATCCAAAGATCATTCGTGCAAATAAGGAATATTCCAAACTCCAATCCTTGCTGGAAAACGAGATTGAAAAAGTGGTTGAGGGCATTGAAAATGAAATGAAAATTCTGGGCGCGCGAATTGCTGCGCTTAAGAGCAGCCTTAACCGTCTTGACGGCGTCATGCAAAAATACAATCAGGATTTGCTGCGCCTGCAAGACCTGGTACGGCAGGCCGAGACAGATCGCATGATTTATGAAAGCTTTTTGCGGATGCAGCAAAACAGGCCTGATGGCATCCCACAGGGTTACATGGCGAAACCCGAGGTGAGTGTTTTGTCTTATGCGTCTGTTCCGGAAAAACCATCCTTTCCGGACATGCCGCGCTATCTGACGCTGATCGGTCTTTTGTCCGTTTTGCTAACGGCATTGTTTGCGTATCTGCGGGAAGCGTTGGATCATTCTTTCAAGAGTGGCAGAGAGCTGGAAGATATGACGGGCTATCCCTGTCTGGCAAGAATTCCCGAACTGGAGATCAAAGACCCGGTTGGCATGGCCGATTATATTCTTGAAAAGCCGTCTTCCATTCTGGCGGAATCCGTACGCTCCTTGCGCACCATTTTGAAATTGCATGCAGGGCGCGGCGGCAAGGCCGCAAAAGTTGTCACGATCACATCTTCATTTCCGGGAGAGGGGAAAACCACTCTGTCTGCCTGGCTGGCGCGCACAGCGGCCAAATCCGGGGAAAAGGTTATTGTGATTGACGGGGATTTACGCAGACCCTCCATTCAGAATATCTTACCGGGACGTGGCGCAAAAACACTTGTGGAATATCTGACGGATCAGGCCAAACTGGAAGATGTGATTGTGAAGGACAGCGCAACGGGCCTGCATAAGATTTATGCACGTGCCGTTCCGAACAGCGCGCTGGATTTGATCGACTCAGATAAAATGAAAAACCTGATGACAACCTTGCGCAAGGTTTATGATCTGGTGATCATTGATACCCCGGCCTGCCATGCCGTCACAGATGCCAATGTGCTGGCGTTATTGTCGGATTATACACTGTATTGCATTCACTGGAACAAAACACACCGGGAGGCCGTGGCAGCAGGACTCAGGCAATTTACAAATATTGGCCATGAGGAGATTGCCTTTGTTCTGACCAATGTTGATATCTATCAGCAGGCGGCCTATGGCCATGGGGGAATTGTTTACTATGATTCCGAAACAGAGGCCGCGCAGTAAAATTGATATGATCTTTGGCTTGTAAAAACACGCCATTGGATTATCCTAATAAAAGAAAAATTAAAGGGGACAACATGACCGATATTACTGTACCGACCTTGGGTGAGTCCGTATCCGAGGCAATTATTGCAAAATGGCTGAAATCAGAAGGAGACGCCGTCGAAGCGGATGAGGCTCTGGTAGAACTGGAAACCGATAAGGTGACGCTGGAAGTCAATGCACCGGCAGCCGGGGTGATTGCCAAAATTACAGTCGGGGAAGGCGAAACGGTCGAAGTTGGTGCGATTTTGGGTGAGATCAAGGCCGGGGCGGTCGCCAACGATTCCCAAAAACCTGAGAAAAAAGAAGCGGCCAAGCCTGCCGCCAAGGCAGAAAAAACCGAGGTTGTTGAAGAAGACGAAGCGCCAAAACTCTCTCCGGCTGTGCGTAAGATGATTGAGGACAACAAGCTGGATGCCTCTCAAATCAAGGGCACAGGGAAAGACGGACGCATTATCAAGGAAGATGTCATCAACTATATGGAGCAGGGGAACTCTGTTGCTCCTGAGACAAAATCTCCTGCACCTGCCACGCCGGCGGCTCCTGTCTCATCGCCAAAACTGGAGGGCGAGTCCAGACAGGCTGGTGCGCGGGAAGAGAAAGTGCCGATGACCAAACTGCGCCAGACAATTGCCAACCGCCTGAAGGAAGCACAACACACCGCCGCGATCCTGACGACGTTTAACGAAGTCGATATGACCAATGTGATGGCGCTCCGCAAGGAATATAAGGATTACTTTGAGAAAAAACACGGCGTAAAGCTTGGGTTTATGTCGTTCTTTGTCAAGGCGGTGGTCAACGCCCTGAAAGAATTTCCGGTGGTGAATGCGGAAATCAGCGGCACGGACATTATCTATAAAAACCATTATGATATCGGTGTTGCGGTCAGCACGCCGCAAGGTCTGGTGGTTCCGGTTGTGCGGGATGCAGACCAGAAATCCTTTGCTGATATTGAAGCGGAGATCATGGATCTGGGAACCCGCGCCCGTGACGGCAAACTTTCCATGAGCGAGATGCAGGGCGGTACATTTACTGTGACCAATGGTGGTGTGTTCGGCTCTTTGATGTCCACGCCGATCCTGAATACGCCGCAATCTGCGATTTTAGGGATGCATAAAATCCAGCAGCGCCCCATGGTGATGCCTGACGGTTCTCTGGAAGCCAGACCGATGATGTATCTTGCCATGTCTTACGATCACCGGATCATTGATGGCCGCGAGTCTGTGTCCTTCCTCGTGCGGGTGAAGGAGGGGATCGAAGACCCGCAACGGTTGATGCTTGATATTTGAGTGATAAAAAAGAGAAAAAGCCCGCTTTGAAAGCGGGCTTTTTAAATTCTTTGTTTTATGTTTAAGCTTATTCGGCTGCCTTTGCAGGAACGCTCAGTGTCACTTTCCCGCCTGCTTTTTCAACAGTGGCAATCGCACTTTTGGTTGCTTTAGAGATTTGCAGGTCAACCTTGTCCTTTAAAGCACCTGTATTCAAAAGCTTTACTCCATCTTGTTTACGACGGATTACTTTTGCTTCAACCAGAATGTCTTCTGTGATGGCTTTTTTCGCATCCAGACGTTTCGCGTCAATCATGGCCTGCAAATGGCCAAGGCTCAGCTCTGCATATTCTTTGCGGAAGATGCTTTTGAAGCCGATTTTCGGCAGGCGCATGTGCAGAGGTGTTTGACCACCTTCAAAGCCGTTAATCGCAACGCCCTGACGTGATTTCTGACCCTTCACGCCGCGTCCGCCGGTTTTTCCCTTGCCGGAACCAATACCACGCCCAACGCGCATGCGTTCTTTTGTACTGCCGGGTTGTGCTTTTAATTCATTCAGTTTCATTATGCGGCCTCTTCAACTTTTACGAGGTGTTGTACTTTGTTAATCATCCCGCGTACAGAAGGCGTATCCTCCAGTGTGCGTGTCCGATTCATTTTGTTCAGCCCAAGACCGATCAATGTCTGACGCTGTGAGGGTTCACGACCGATCGGAGAGCCAATCTGTGTGACAGTCACAGTTTTTCCTGAAGGCGCTTTTTTAGCAGCCGTCTTTTTTGGTGCAGCCGCTTTTTTAGCAGGGGCCTTCTTTGTGGCTGTTGTTTTCTTTTCTTCTTCTTTTGTCATTATGCTACCTCTTGTGCTTCTGCTTCTTCATCGGCACGCGCGCTGCTGGAGCGGACGATCTCACGAGAAGCAATGATGTCACTGACTTT
Source organism: uncultured Alphaproteobacteria bacterium (assembly GCA_937124505.1). Taxonomy (GTDB): domain Bacteria; phylum Pseudomonadota; class Alphaproteobacteria; order Micavibrionales; family Micavibrionaceae; genus JACKIP01. The sequence continues at coordinate 150 of CAKZKV010000294.1, read as the reverse complement.
TTTGCCGCGACGGGAGGCCACCTGACGGGGGGATTCCATCCGTGTTAATGCATCAAATGTCGCGTTAATCATGTTATACGGATTGTTGGACCCGATTGTTTTCGCCACGATGTCCTGAATACCCAGAGCTTCAAAAATCGCACGCAAGGG
>CAKZKV010000293.1 GCA_937124505.1 uncultured Alphaproteobacteria bacterium | reverse complement strand
CGTTCGGAGACATCCAAAACCCTGTCACGTGCGAAAGGCCCTCTATCGTTGACCCGCAGTACAACCGATTTTCCGTTCTGGAGATTCGTCACTTCAATCAGGCTCGGCATCTGGAGTGTTCTGTGCGCCGCCGTCAGTTCATATTTATTAAAAATCTCACCGTTCGCCGTTTTCTTTCCATGAAAATTGGGGCCATACCAGGAAGCGGTTCCGACTTCCGTATGAGAATAGGTTTCTTTCGGGTAATAGTATTTCCCGTCAATTCTATAAGAACTTCCGACTTTAAAAGTCCCCTGAGATTGGGAGTCGTTCAAAACCTGTTTGCCGACATGGGCGCCAAGTTCTGCCTGTGTACAGCCAAACAAAACCGTAATCGGCAAGAACACAAGAAATAAGAATTTAATTGGTTTCATAACTTATTGCGCTATTTGATCCGCTATCAAGCCAACAGACGTCGCAAAATACGTTGATCTGTTCCACTTCATGATAGCCCTGTAGTTATCATAAACGAGGTAGGTCGGTCCGCCAAGACCATCAGGTGCCACCAGAGAGGCGGTCATGCCGCTTGCTTGCGGAAGATTTGCGCCACCCGGAAGCCGAACCCCTATTTTCTGCCATTCCGAGAGAGGTTTTTTGATTTTCAGGCCTTCCATGTTTTTGGAAAAATTTTTGGGGATAACTACTTCACGGCCCCATCTGTACCCCGGCTTCCAGCCGCTGCGGGAGAGATAATTAGCCGCCGAGGCAAAGACATCAGCCTCCGTTCCCCAGATATCTTTTTTCCCGTCTCCGTTTCCGTCCTGTGCCAGGCGATTGAAGCTGGATGGCATAAACTGGCATTGACCCAGAGCGCCCGCCCATGATCCCTTCATATTGGCTTTTGTAACATGTCCGTGATCTATAATCTTGAGCGCATCAATGAGTTCCTGCGTAAAGAGTTTTTCACGGCGTCCGTCCCATGCAAGCGTTGCCAAAGAGCGAATAACATCAAAGCCGCCGGTATTGGAGCCAAAATTCGATTCGATGCCCCATAAGGCCACGATCACTTCCGCAGGAACGCCGTATTTCGCTTCCGTGGCTTTCAGGGTTTTATAGTGCTTTCTATAGAGTTCGCGGCCTCTGCGGATGCGATCAGGGTGGACAATCTTTTCTTTATATTTGGCAAAAGTCCATTTTGAACTGGGTTGATTGCGGTCCAGATCAATCACCTTTTCATTAGGAGACAGGTTTGCCAGAGCAATCGTCAGGGTACTTTGCGAAATACCCTGTTTTGCAGCTTTTTCCTTGAAATTTTTCAGCCATGTATCAAAAGACGGTTTGGCTGAGGCTGGCATGGCCATAACAAGGGCCATCAATAGCACGAATAAAAGTTTCATATCTTTCCCCTTCGGATCAGGCGGCCAGCTTTTGCTTGACCAGACCGCTTGCCTTTCCCATATCCATTTGTCCGGCAAAGCGGGTTTTAAGTTCCGCCATAACGCGCCCCATATCCTTGATGTCCTGCGCGTCCATCTCCTTGATCAGCGCGTCAATCGCTTCACCGGCTTCGTCTTCATCAAGTTGTTGCGGCAAAAAGGTCTGGATGATTTTAATTTCCGTTTCTTCCCGCTCTGCCAGATCAAAACGTTCAGCTTCAGCATATGTTTTAGAGGATTCTTTACGTTGCTTGATCATGGATTGCAGCATGGACAGAATTTCATTTTCGGAAATTCCTTCTGCCTTACCTTCTGCACGGGCTACAATGTCTTTATCTTTCAGAGCGGCAAGAATCAGGCGGATCGTCGCAACGGCAATTTTATTGCTGTTTTTCATGGCCTCTTTCATGGCTGCGTTAAACTCACCTCTTTTATCCATAAATCATTCCTTTGCTGTCTTTCATGTTGTAATCAGCACCAAAATATATATGTTATGTTTTCATGTCTAGCGAACAATCAATTAAGAGAAGAAAACCTTCCGCCGTTCTGGTTCTGGAAGATGGAACAGTTTTTTACGGGAACGGGTTCGGTGCCCGAAATAAAAAGATCGGAGAGGTTTGTTTCAACACCTCTATGACAGGGTATCAGGAAATTATGACGGATCCCAGTTATGCCGGGCAAATCATTAATTTTACCTTCCCCCATATCGGTAATGTCGGCACCAATCCGGAAGATCATGAAGCCACAAATCCTTATGCTTTGGGGATGATTGTACGTGAAGACCCGACATTGCCCTCTAACTGGCGGCATACAAAGCCTTTGATTGACTGGATGGAAGAACAAAATATGCCGGGCATCAGTGGCATCGATACGCGCCGCCTGACGCAATATATTCGCGATTATGGAGCGCCAAAAGGTGCTTTAGTATATGATCCAAAAGGAGACTTCGATATTGAGGCCCTTCAAAAAGAGGTTCAAAACTGGAGCGGGCTGGAAGGGCTGGACCTCGCGAAAGAAGTTTCCTGTACTCAAACCTATCAATGGGAAGAAGGTCTCTGGTCGCAGGCAGGCGGATATTCAACAGAAAATCAGTGCGAGTATCATGTCGTTGCGGTTGATTTCGGGGCAAAAAGAAACATCCTGCGCTGTCTGGTCGGGGCCGGTTGCCGCGTGACGGTTGTTCCGGCAACGTCTACGGCGGAAGACGTATTAAAGTACAAGCCTGACGGTGTGTTTCTCTCAAACGGCCCCGGAGATCCGGCCGCGACGGCTGTTTATGCTGTTCCAATGATTCAGGGCGTGATGAAAACAGGTGTGCCGATTTTCGGGATTTGCCTGGGACATCAGTTATTGGCTCTGGCCTTAGGTGCAAAAACAGAAAAGATGCATCTGGGCCACCGCGGCGCGAACCAGCCGGTCAAAGACCTGAAAACGGGACTGGTCGAAATTACCTCTCAGAATCATGGCTTTGCAGTTCTGGAAGAGACTTTGCCGGAAAATGTCGCGGCCTCTCATGTCAGCTTGTTCGACGGGTCAAATGAGGGGGTGATTGTCAAAGATTATCCTGCCTTTTCGGTGCAGTATCACCCGGAGGCGTCCCCCGGCCCACAGGACAGTTATTATCTCTTTGAGCGTTTCAAAGACATGATACGGACATGGCAACCCGTAACTCTTTGAACCACGGCGGACGATTCAATTTTGGGTCATATGGGTCAAAATGAACTTTTTTGAGCTGTGTCAGATATATGTTGGTGAGGGCATTTTGTGCTTTTAAAAAAGGGACTTCCGGCGAAGGCTTTATGTGGGGCATCAGGTAGTCTTGAACCTCACGGTAAAGTTCTTTTGGAATGATTGTGAAATGGTGCGACTCAAACGCAGGTACAAGACGAAAAAGCTGTGTCAGTGCATAGCGTATGGAGATGTTCTGGATGCACTCATCTCCCGGATCGTGTCCGATTATTTGAATTGCCAGCTTGTTGAGTGGGGTCGTTGTCAGATCGGCATAATTAATTAACCCTTCAAGGCCTTGCGGCGTCGCGCCTTCCAGATCAAATTCCCTAGCAAAGAGCAGATTATCAAACAAGGCTTTCGGCAGGCTGTAATCCCGGATGGCTGTTTCCAGCCCCTCCAGAACGGGATTGTCCGGCGCTCTGCCGCCTTCAAAAAGCTTGCTGATTTCCTCCCGCCACCATTGCAGACGAATTAATCCCAATCCGGTTTCTGTCACAACAAAGCGCGTTTTTGAAATTTCATGGTTAAACAGGAACAGGCTCCAAAGCGCTTCTTTCCTGTCTTTAGGTGCAAACAGGCTGATCAGATATCTGTCTGGATCGGCGTCTTTCAGGGTTCCTTGAATATAATTTTCAGACATTTTCCGTTTGCTATTTCAAATCAGATTACTAGGTTATTTGTTAGATTTAACACAGAACCCTCTAAATGACAGGAGTAAAAAATGACTTTTGAATTACCGGAACTTCCCTATTCCTATGACGCGCTGGCGCCTTACATGTCATCCGAAACGCTTGAGTTTCATCACGACAAGCACCATAACGCGTACGTGCAAAAAGGCAATGAGCTGATTGTCGGAACTGGTCAGGAAGATGCCTCCCTCGAAAAAGCCATGGTTTGGGCCTACAAAAACAATCCGGGTTTGTTCAACCAATTAGGGCAGCATTACAACCATATTCATTTCTGGAAATGGATGAAGAAAGACGGCGGCGGAACATCCCTGCCCGGTGCTTTGCAATCAAAAATCGAGTCCGATCTGGGTGGATTTGAGACATTCCGTGGTGAATTTATCCAGAAAGGAACGGGACAGTTTGGTTCCGGCTGGGTCTGGCTGGCGCAGGATAACAAGTCTGAAAAACTGGAAGTTTTAGGCACTCCCAACGGTGAGAACCCGATGGTGCATGGTAAAACACCGATTCTGGGCTGCGATGTCTGGGAACATTCCTACTATATTGATTACCGTAATGCCCGCCCCAAATATCTGGAGGCGTTTATAGATAATCTTGTGAACTGGGATTATGTTGCGGAATTATTTGAAGCGGGGCCGCAGGAAGTTTGTTGCTCCGGCTGTACCTGCAAGGGATGATTTTATTTGGATATACTCGTGATACTCAATTCCTGTTACTTCGTCATTCCGGCGAAGGCCGGAATCTTTAGCCTTTTAGGAAAAGATCCTGAAACAAGTTCAGGATGACGAGTATAAGAGATATTCCCGGAACTGCTTCGGGGATATCTATTCCCTTTACATTCCCCGTGCTTCGTGGCATAAAAATGGGCAGAAAGGTGCGAGACGCGGTTTTCCGGTTGACGATTAAGATTAAAAAATCAGTTTAGTCTTAACAGTCCACCTGAAAAACCAAAGCCTTTCAAAACATTGATGGTTTAGCTTCGCGCCTTTCATACGCTTTTCTTCGTGGTGAAGAGAAGTCGTGAATGATTATTAACGTATGAAAGAAAAAAATGTTTAATATTTTCAAAAAAGAAATTGATTTCGGCGGAAAAACACTGACGCTCGAAACCGGAAAAATCGCCCGTCAGGCCGATGGCGCCGTGATGGCAAAAATGGGCGAGACGACTGTGCTATGTACAGTTGTTGGCGCCAGGGATGTTCGTCCGGGGCAGGACTTCTTCCCACTGACAGTCAATTATCAGGAAAAATTCTATGCTGCCGGTAAAATTCCGGGCGGTTACAAAAAACGTGAAGGGATGCCAAGTGAGAAAGAAACGCTGACTTCCCGCTTGATCGACCGTCCTGTACGTCCCCTCTTCCCGAAAGGATTTTTGAACGAGGTGCAGGTCATTGCAACTGTTATGACTCATGATCTGGAGAACGATCCTGATATCGTGGCTTTGGTTGGGTGTTCTGCCGCCCTGACGATTTCCGGTATTCCGTTCATGGGGCCGATTGGCGCGGCGCGTGTGGGCTATATTGACGGTAAATATGTGGCAAACCCGACACTGGCGGAAAGGGAAGAAAGTATTCTTGATCTGGTCGTTGCCGGAACGCAGGAAGGTGTCCTGATGGTTGAATCAGAAGCCTCAGAACTCTCCGAGCAGGTCA
>CAKZKV010000292.1 GCA_937124505.1 uncultured Alphaproteobacteria bacterium | reverse complement strand
AGTGAAATACGCCATCCACCCGGTTGCCGGTCGGATGCCCGGACATATGAACGTCCTTCTAGCCGAAGCAAACGTGCCGTATGACGAAGTTTTCGAACTGGAAGACATTAACCGCGACTTCGCGCAAACAGACGTGGTTTACGTGATCGGTGCAAACGATATCACAAACCCGGCGGCAAAAACCGACCCGACATCCCCGATTTACGGAATGCCGGTTCTGGATGTTGAAAACGCCAAAACGGTTCTGTTTGTGAAGCGCTCCATGGGCTCCGGCTATGCCGGTGTGGACAACCCGCTGTTCTTTGCGGAAAACACCATGATGCTGCTCGGTGATGCGAAAAAGATGACGGAGGACATTATTAAATCCACGGAATAAAAAAGTTTGCATTTTAAACCCAAAATACTTTAGAGAGGACATAATTAGCTTTTTGTAAAACGAAAAAAGGAGGATATCAAATGGCTACAATTACCCCCCCCCTAATCAGGTGTCAGCTATGACTGAGGCTAATCAAGAGTACCAACAGGACTTGCTTGAACTAACTCAAATAATTGGAGCAGATGCCGTTGACGATCTAACAACAGGCCTACGCAGAGACGAAAAGCCTGCAATCATCTCACAGCGCTTGGCAGAAATAAGAGAATCCGAAACATCCTTCCCCCAATGTCTCATGTAATCAAAAACAATAAGGGCGTATCTTTTCTTTAGATACGCCCTGTATTTTTATCATCCTGACAAAATGCACAGCCTTTATTACAAAAATAACTCGTTTTTAACGTCTGTTTTTGTAGGATAAGGGGTCATGACATCTGATTCTCATCTGACTCACCCCGCGCTGGAGGAACGTTTCCTGCAACCAAAGGGATGGCGCTGGCATATGTTTGCCGGCCATAACGGCGAGAAACTGCGCTTTGGAACCGCCTTTCCCAAGCATACGATTCCCAAGGCGGTTGTCATTATTTTGCCCGGTGTGTCGGAATATTGTGAAAAATACTTTGAACTCGCGACAACTCTTATAGACCAAAAACTCGCTGTGTACGTTCTGGAATGGCAGGGACAGGGACGATCTCACAGACATTTCAAAAAATCGCCGCACAAGCGGGTTTCGAACGGATTTCACAGGGACGTCAAAGACCTTGATATTTTCATTCGGGAATATGTTTTGCCCTCCGCCGTACATCCGGAGGTTGGTCGGCTACCTCTTGTTATCTTGGCCCATTCCATGGGCGCGAATATTGGCCTGCGTTATCTGCAGAAGTTTCCAGACGTCTTTGCCTGTGCCGCGATGACCGCCCCGATGTTCGGGATCAAAGCACTGAAACCTGTTCCTGCCTTCTTGCGTCTGCCGCTGACAAAACTTCTGGCTGAATTTGCAGACTGCTCCTATGCGCCCGGCGAACAGGACTACCGCCCCCGTTCCGAGAACAAAAAAGCAAAAGACTCCATGTCTCTGGATCCTGTGCGTAGTAACGTACATGATGCCTGGATGCAGTTTGATCCGAACCTGCAAGTGGGGGGCGTCACCTACAGATGGCTCTATTATGCCGCCAAGACTTGCCAAATTGTTAGAAACAAAGACTTTCTGAAATCCGTTAAAACGCCCCTTCTTCTGGCGACAGCGGGAAGGGAAAACCTTGTAAATAACAGATCTATACAACGTGTTGCCAGCCTGTTAGAAAACACAACACTTATTAATCTCCCTGACTCAGGCCATGAAATTATCATGGAGCGTGACGAAATACGAAATAAGTTTCTGAAAAGCTTTGAAGATCTTATAAAAACCAATATTATTGATAAAAAAGATAGCATTAAACCCTTTTAAATAAACTTACCGGATAATAAATTATGCGAAATGTTCTTGACGGAAACCTAAACCATGAACGAATGAGTGACCGTATCTTATACGCGCTTGAACTTGCCATTGAGCAACAGGATATTGAAATTGCAGAGAGCCTGAAGCTGGCTTTGGAAAAAGCGATGACCCGCAATACGGGAGGTGGCATGTTTGTTGAGCGCCGCGACTATCCGGAACGTATCCAGAAAGCCCTGGAAAAATTTCACGATCTGAAATCATAGGACTTACATTATCGTGCTGCAGCAATTGATGAATGTGGCATTTCCGCACTGACCGCTATCCAGTCAGGCTCTTCCACTCCGCCTCTGACAGAACTTGAACTCCCAGCTCTCTGGCCTTTTTCAGCTTAGAACCGGCCTCTTCACCCGCAATCACGTAATCCGTCTTCGCGGAAACCGATCCGGTGACTTTCGCGCCCAAGCTCTCCGCTCTGGCCTTGGCTTCCGCCCGTGTCATGGTGGTTAACGTTCCCGTAAACACCACAACCTTCCCGGCAACCGGACTATCAGAGGCCTCAACAGCGACAAAATCTTCAATTTCAAGCTGTTCTTCCAGTTTTGTCAGAATCTCAAGATTATGATATTCATTGAAGAACCCGATCAGGTCATCCGCCACGCTTGGCCCGATATCTTCAATCGACGTTAACTCTCTAACAGCATCCTGATATTCGCGTAGCGAACTATCAGGATCCAGAGCCAAAGAAGATTGTCTTGGAATATATTGCTCTGGATCCTGACAAGGCTCCCGCTGGTCGCCGTCAGGATGCAATGTCAAAGAATTCCTGATATTGCCCAATGATCCATAATGCGCGGCCAGCCGTTTGGCCGTGGCCTGCCCGACCTGCCTGATCCCTAAGGCATATAAAACACGATCAAGCGAAATTTTTCTTTTTTTCTCAATCGCTTCAAACAAATTCTTCGCAGATTGCTCCCCCCAGCCGTCTTTCGCACGAATCGGGGTCAGGGAATCCTTGTCACGTTCCTGTAAGGTAAAGATATCCACAGGCGATCTGATCAGCCCTTCTTCATAAAACGCTTCAATCACCTTTGCGCCCATGCCCTCAATATCAAACGCGCCCTTGGATACAAAATGTTTCAGCCTTTCCGTGGCTTGCGCTTCACAAATCAACCCGCCGGTGCAGCGCCGCGCCACCTCCCCCTCTTCCTGTATCACATCGGAATTACAAACGGGGCATTTATCAGGAAAAACAAATGGTTCCGCACCTTCTTTACGTTTTTGCTTTAAGACCTCCACAACTTGCGGAATCACGTCCCCCGCCCGCTGGATCACGACATGATCGCCCACACGGATATCTTTGCGCGCAATCTCATCGGCATTATGCAGTGTGGCGTTGGAGACGACCACACCGCCAACGGTAATCGGCTCCAGCCGTGCCACAGGGGTCAGCGCGCCCGTCCGCCCAACCTGAATATCAATCGCATTAATGATCGTCACGGCCCGTTCCGCCGGGAATTTATGCGCCGTGGCCCAGCGCGGCGCGCGGCTGACAGATTTTAGCCTTTCTTGAAAAGAAATATCATTAACTTTGTAAACAACACCATCTATTTCATAATTTAAATCTGGTCGTTCAGCTAACAGATTTTTGTAATTAGAAATTATTGCTTCTGATGTCTCACAAAGCAGACTTCTATCATTTACAGGAAATCCAAATTCTCTTAATTTATTTATAATTATGCTTTGTTTATCACCTAATGACTCAACAACACTTCTCAACCCTTCGTCTAGACCAATAATATCACCTTTATTAAAATAATCTTCATTTTTATAGGCATATCCAACTCCATAGCAAAATATACTTAAAGGTCTTGAAGCCGTGATTTTATAGTCAAGCTGCCGCACGCTTCCGGCGGCGGCATTGCGCGGATTGGCAAAGGTTGGCTTGCCCGCTTCTTCCTGTGCCTGGTTCAACGCCAGAAAATCGCTGCGCGTCATGTAGATTTCCCCGCGCACCTCCAGAATATCCGGCGCATCGTCCGGCAGGTCATGCGGCACATCGGAAATCGTCTTCACATTTTCTGTGATGTCTTCCCCCACTTGCCCATCACCACGCGTCGCGGCCTGTACCAGTTTCCGGTTTTCGTAGCGCAAGGAACAGGACAGGCCGTCGATTTTAGGCTCAGCCAGAATCTCCAGTTCGTCCTCATCTGAAAGTCCTAAAAACCGCCGGACACGACTAAGAAAATCATCCAGTTCTTCTTCGGAAAACACGTTAGATAATGACAACATCGGCACCGCATGCCGCACTTTTTGAAACCCTCTGGATGCAGCCTGCCCCACCTTCTCACTCGGGCTGTTCGGGGACTTTAAATCGGGATACTCAGATTCAATCTGTTCCAGCTCCCGGCGCAGAGCATCGTATTCTGCGTCCGAAATTTCCGGGTTATCTTCCCCATGATATTTTTTGTCATGGTAAGATATTTGTGCAACCAGGTCTTGATATCGTTCTTTTATGTCGTTTTTTGGCAAAACGTCCCCCAAACTTATTTTTTACCGGGATAATTTTCATGACTTTATTTGAAAATTATGTGAGAGACTATAGTATATAAAGGAATTCCAGATATAAAAAACAAGGGGCAGATGAAATCTAAACTGAAACACCGCGCCAAAGGGTCAACTGTTGCCGCTCTAGATATCGGCAGCGCCAAGGTTGCCTGCCTGATTGCGGTCGTCACCGACGATCAGGGTTCTATGGAGATTGTCGGCGTTGGCCATCATGCGTCTTCGGGAATCAAGAGCGGAACCATTACAGATCTGAAGGCCGTTGAGAATGTGATTCGCCATACGGTGCATTCTGCGGAGAATATGGCAGCCAAGACCCTGAAGGGATATCCGCTGCGGGATGTGGTCATCAACCTGCCTGCGTCGCATGCCAAACAGCAGATTGAGCAGATTGATATTAACATCTCCGGCCATGAAGTCACAGAAACAGACATCTACCGCGCCCTCGCCCGTGCCCAGCAAAAAGCGGTGAATAAATATCCCGGCGATGCCCTGATCCACAGCATTGCTGCCTCCTGTAATATTGACGGGCATGGCGGCATTCAGGAGCCGCTGGGCATGGTCGGCGAAAAACTGCATCTGGACGTCAACATCATTGCCGCGGCCCAGAATGCCATCAAAAATATGACGACCTGTGTTGAGCGCAGCCATCTGGACATTGTTTGTTTTTGTCATGACGCCTATGCCGCCGGGCTGTCAACACTGGTCGAAGACGAAATGGAACTGGGCAGCACGGTCATTGATATGGGCGGCGGCACAACATCCATCGCCGTTTTTGCCGCGAAAAAACTGATTTATATTGATTCCATCCCTGTTGGCGGCAAGCATGTGACCTCTGATATCGCCCGCGGCCTTACCACCTCCCTGAGTCATGCTGAACGCCTGAAAACCTTGTACGGCAGCGCCATGGCGACCATGAGCGACGACAATGAAACCATTGATGTGCCGCAAATCGGCGAAGACCAGATGACAAGCCACCGCCATGTGCCGCGCTCGCTTCTGGTCGGCATTATCCAGCCGCGTCTGGAGGAAATTTTTGAAATGGTGCGCGCCAAGCTGAATGATAGCGGTCTCGGCCCCATTGCCGGACGCCGGATCGTCCTGACTGG
>CAKZKV010000291.1 GCA_937124505.1 uncultured Alphaproteobacteria bacterium | reverse complement strand
CCCTGTCCGTGTCGCCGTGCATCGATGCCTGTTCCAGCGCGGCGAGCAGTTCATGCGATAATGCGCCGAGGGCTTCCGGTGTGACCGCCTTCGGCCTGGCCTTCTCAGAGGGTACCGGGTCATGGGCATCCGCATTTTCCTCATACACATACCGTACACCCAGATGTCGGTGCATTACGTCGAATATCTCCGATTCCCTGAATGGCTTGCACACAAAATCATCGCATCCCGCAGACAGAACCACGCCCCGCGACTCTTCATGCACGCTTGCGGCTACGGCAACAACTGTCGTGGCCTGACCTTTTTCACTGTCTTTTATTTTCCTGGTCGCCTCGTATCCGTCCATGACCGGCATCCGCATGTCCATCCAGATCAGGTGGGGTTCCCATTCCTCCCATATTTCAACCGCATCCTGACCGTTTCCCGCCTCCCGAAGTTCGAATTCAAGCGTTTTCAGCAGTTTCACGAGCAGTTGACGGTTATCGGCCCTGTCATCAACGATGAGTATCCGGTACCGGGGCTGTCCGGGTTTCAACGCAACCACCCGGCGGACAGGTCGGGGCGGCTTTATGTCGGATGATTCAACCGGCTGTGCCCGGATATCGAATCTGAACAGGGTCCCGCAGCCGACTTCGCTGCTGACAGTGATATCGCCGCGCATGAGCTGCACGAATTTCCGGCTGATGGGCAGCCCCAGCCCCGTGCCTTCCTGCGACGCTCTGCCGGCCTCTGTCTGCGAAAAGGCTTCAAACATGCTGTCCATTTCATCCGGGGCAATTCCGGGCCCCGTATCCCTGACCTCAAAAATCAGTTTGTTTTCAGATTCCGGTTTTCCGGCCGGTTGTTCACATGTTGCCAGCAACCGCACTTGCCCTTTTTCAGTAAATTTGACCGCATTGTTCAGCAGATTGATCAGCACCTGGCGCAGCTTGAGTTCATCTGCCCGTATATGCTGAGGAACATTGGCAGCGCGGTCAAAAAACAGTTGCAGACCTTTCTCATCCGCCTGTATGCGCAGCATGTCCTCCAGCGTATCCAGCATTTGGTGAAGGTCAAAGTCATTCTCATTCAGGGCGGTGTGTCCGGCTTCGATCTTGGACATGTCCAGTACATCGTTGATAAGGCTCAGCAGATGCTCTCCGCTTCGGTGGATGATGCCAATATTCTCTTTATCTTCCGGCGGAAGATGAGGGCTGCGGGATGTGAGTCTGGAAAAACCGAGGATGGCGTTGAGCGGGGTGCGCAGTTCGTGGCTCATATTGGCCAGAAACTCTGATTTTGCACGGTTTGCAGTTTCAGCAGCCTCTTTTGCTTTGATAAGCTCTTTTTCCAGGGCACGAAGATCAGTGATATCTGCGATATACTCAATTCCCCCGATTACTTCATGGTTTTCATCCAGGATTGTTCCGAAATAAATTTGAAATGCCTTGCCGGTAACCTGTTCTTCTTTAGGCGTTGAATAGCGCACTACAGGTTTTTTGGTGCGATAGCATTCCGGCAGAGAACACTCTGCACAAGGTGAACTATACCCTTTAAAAATATCATAACACTTGAGGCCAAGAATGGAATCCATCTCCTTAAGCCCGAAAGCCTCAAGTAATCCACGACTGACAGCAATGATATTAAATTCTTTATCCACCACATTCATATGCCCAGGAATGTTCTCAAAAAAAGCTTTGAGCCGGCTGTTGGCTGATTTCAATTCGGCTGTACGTTCAGCAATAATTTTTTCCAGAGACTCATTTTGTTTCGCAATGATATTGCTTTGTTCTTTCTGGCGGTTAAATAAATATTGCAATTCATAGCTCATTGCCTGAAACGCCCGATCCAGATTTGAAAGCTCTTTAACCTTTGTATGGGTGATCGGCTCAATGTCAAAGTGTCCCTGGGCAAGTTTTTCAGCATCACGGCTGAATTTTTCTATGGGCCTTACCATCCTTGATGCCATGAAAATGCCAAGGCCGATTGAAAAAACGATAACCAGCCCGATAATCGCAAGAGTATGGCTGGTATTGGTATTAATTCGAGCCATGAGATCAGATTCCGGGACAATTGTGACAATAATCCATTTCAGACCAGGGACTCTGGTAAATTCAGAGGCTTGAAGATATTGCCGTTCACCATTCTGTTCAAATGTCAGGAGTTTGTTGTGACCAACGCGCTTGAATTCTTCCGTTTGCTCTTCGAGAAGGCGGGCAGAGGTTTCGACATTAGCAAGTCCGGAGTTGACCGCCGGAACACGGGCGAAGGTCCCATTGCTGTTTTTTCTCAAATAGCCGGACGTTGCGGATGATGCGGCTATCAGATCTCCATTGTCACCCATGATATACACTTCACCATGATCGCTCACACGAATGGTCTTGAGAAACTGGTCTATCTGTCCCAGCACATAATCAACCGCAAACACCCCCTTAAGGTTTCCATTTTCATCATAAACAGCTTGCGCTGCCGTGAGTGCCAGATCTTTAAGTACAAAATGACGATATATGGGTGTCCATGCAGGGCCTTTGGCAGCGACTCCGGCCTGATACCAGGGGCGGGTTCTCGGATCGAAATTTTTATATACCTGTTTCAATTCCAGGGCATCACCCAGTAGATTTGTGGAAAAATTGTGGGAATGGCCATGGGTTAGATGACCTGCCCGCACAATTTGGATTTTTCCGTCAGGCAGACGCCGTGCACCATAAAATTCTCCTTGAGGGGTTCCCAAAAAAGAATATGCCAAATAAGGATGGGCTTTAATAACAGAATAGAAATAGCGCTGGACGTTTTGGATGTCATCAATATCCAGTAATCCTGATTCCAGTGCCCGGACATTCACTTCATTGACATTCAGCGGTGTCCGGAGATATTCGGTAAGCCTGTCTTCAACTCTTGCAAGAACTCCCGCACGAAGCTGTCCGGCAATATCATTAACGGCTATACGGCCATTTTGGAGGGAAAATAAAGCAATAATGGTGCTTGAAAATACAATGAGAAAGACAAAGGGAATAATAATAAAAGACCGTAGAGAGATATTTCGGTTAGCAATAAGACGAGAGAAAAAAGAGTCATTGTTTTTCATATTGTCTCCTGAACAAATAAGGTGAACGGGGCAATAAACAGGGTATCTTTTGCTTTTGCAGTTGATATTGTCAGCCATTTCCGTTCAAATGTGGCGCGTTCCTCCGTGGTGACCAGGGCCATCCCTTCCTCAAGTGCTTTTGCAAGTTTTTTATCGCCTTCACGCACAGCGATCCAGAAGTTGTTACGATACAAAATCAGAGACGGATTGTAACGGAACTCATCTATCAATCCGCGCTCTTGCAATCGGTACAGTGTCGTTTTCAGTATAAGGCGGTATAAAACACTCTTATTCACAGTCAAAGCGGAAAATAGCAAGATGTTCAGCAAAGAAGCAATGATTGCAATAACTGTTTTAAAGGAAATTTCATAAATTTTCTCCCCAAATTGGCCGAAACGACGATCAAAGCCAAAAGATCGATTTTTCGCATGGTCGATTCATGGAGTTTGGGCAGCCTCATGATTTCGGCCCGGCATTCGCCGGCGGCTTCGAGCAGGAATCAACCCTGTCATTTCCGTTCATGTCGAAGCTTTTGCCCATCTTTCCCCGACTACCGAGGTTTCGTTGAAATTTCGTCCATACAAAATCCCCAGCTTTTTCATTCTATTCCTCAATGTATTCGGATGAACCCCCAGCATCGCGGCGGCGCCGTCCGCCCCGTTGACCTTGCCGTCTGTGATTTTCAACACTTCCTCGATGTGGCTTTTGATGATGTTGTCCAGGGTCGCCGCGCGGGCTTCATTTTCAAAGGGGATGGAAGGTTCCTCGTTTTCGCTCTTGCCGCCGAGGCTGCTGAAAAAAAGGGGGCCGTTGCGATGCTGAATCAGGGCCCGCTCCACGGCGTTTTCCAATTCCCGGACGTTTCCCGGCCATGCGTGGTTGGAGAGCCGTTCCGGAGCGCCGGGAGCGAGGATGGGGGGGGATTGGATGCCCATCTCCTTGCATTTCTTCCGTATGAAATATTCTGTCAACGGGAGGATATCCATTGTCCGATGGCGAAGGGGCGGAATCCGAATGGGAAAGGCATTGATTCGAAACCAGAGGTCTTTTCGAAAGCTTCCCTCATCCACCATTTTTTGAAGATCGCGATGTGTTGCGGCGATGATCCGAATGTCCAGCTTAATGGGCGGGGAGCCGCCCACCCGTTCGATTTCCCGGGTCTGTAACACCCGAAGCAGACGGACCTGGGCCCATGAGGGGAGTTCCCCGATTTCATCCAGAAAAATGGTCCCTCTGTCCGCCCGCTCGAACCGACCCCGCTTCTGTTTCACCGCACCGGTGAAAGCGCCTTTTTCGTATCCGAAAAGCTCGCTGTCGATGAGGTTTTCGGGTATGGCCCCGCAATTGACCTTTATGAACGGATGGCTTTTTCGCGGAGAGAGCCGGTGAATCGCATTGGCGATCACCTCTTTGCCCACCCCGGTCTCTCCGAACAGGAGCACCGTGG
>CAKZKV010000290.1 GCA_937124505.1 uncultured Alphaproteobacteria bacterium | reverse complement strand
CATCCTTTCATATACAGTTTTTAAAGAATGTCAGATTAAATCTCAACTAATACAGGTGATCATTACCGAAGATAACGGGAACGGGCCGGACGGGCGCACCTATTATCTGGGGGCGGAAAACGACTTTGTGACCATGCTCTCCAATGGGGCGGAATGGTTTGTGACCTCCTCCAATCGCGCGCCGGGGAATACGCGCTTTTATGACGGCTCTGGCCTGTATGACATTGACATGGCGGTGGATACGTATCTGCTCTCCTCTTTTGGCGGGGCTTTGGAAGCACGTCTTCCTCCCGCCAATGCCCCTGAATCTGTAGGACGGACGATTACCATTAAGAAAACGGACGTGTCCTCCAATACCATCACAGTAACGGAGCAGGGCGGCAGTGGCCCGGACGGTTACGGACAGCCGCTCACCTCCCAGTATAACGCCATCACTGTCGTCTCGGATGGCGGGGCATGGTGGATTGTGGGGAGGTTTTAAAACGGAGAAATACGAATTTGTCATTCCGAACGTCTCGTCAGAGGCGGAAGAATCTCCTTAAGGGTTATATGAGATTTCTCGCTATCGCTCGAAATGACAACTCCTGCGTTTAAAAAAATCCAAGAAACGGAAGCTATGAACAAAATCGAAGAAAAAACCCGTGAGCAGATCGCGACGTTCCTGCCCGAAGCCTTGAATAAGGCATTATCATCTTATCAGGATTTTGCCAGTGGACATAACACTGGGTCACAAAAGACCAAAACGGATGATGTTCCGCAGGATGCGAAAGCATTCAAAGACCATCACGATGCCTGCAAGGTGGCGATTGCGCATATCCAGCTCCTGATCAAGCTGGCGGAGTGGGCCAACCTGCCCGATCCGGGTGTGGGAACGCATAATGACCAGATCCGCATGATGATGCTGATGCAGGAAGGTAAAAACACGCTTGAAGAAGACAGGGAGCAGTATGGCGAAGAAGAGGATTAGTTTCGAGATGTTCGTCGCCGTCTGGAATCTGCAACAAAGTCAGACCACACCGCATCTCCACCTTCGCATTGCCCGCTGGCTGGAGAAAATGAAGCATACGGGGCAGCACCGCCTGCTGCTGATGGCGTTCCGGGCATGCGGCAAATCGACAATGGTCGGTCTGTACGCGGCATGGCGGCTGCTTTGCAATGCCAATACGCGCATTTTGGTGATTTCGGCGGATGAAATGCTGGCCGCGAAGATGGTGCGCAATGTCAAACGCATCATTGAGAGCCATGTCATGACCCAGCATCTCAAGCCGGAAAAGCTGGATCAGTGGGGGATGGAGCGCTTCACCGTGACCCGGAAGAAGGAGCTGCGTGACCCGTCGATGCTGGCGCGGGGCCTCAGCGGAAACCTGACGGGCAGCCGCGCCGACCTGATCATCTGTGATGATGTGGAAGTGCCCAATAGCTGTGACAGCCGGGAAAAACGGCGGGATTTGCGGGAGCGTCTGCTGGAAACGGATTTTATTCTTACACCCGGCGGCACAAAGATCTACGTTGGTACGCCGCATACCTATCACTCGATTTATACGGAAGACCCCGCCCCCGACCACGAGGATGATGCACCGTTCCTGCCCGGTTATGAACGCCTGCTCCTGCCGCTTCTGGATGAGGAGGGACAAAGCCTCTGGGAGGAACGTTATCCTCTGGAGGAGATTGAGAAAATCAGGCTGGCAACGGGGCCGAACAAATTCGCCAGCCAGATGTTGCTACAGCCTGTGAATATTGCGAACGGGCGGCTGGATGCATCGCTGCTGGAACTGTATGACGGCGCGTTTGCCTATGTGAAGGAGCTGAACCGTCTGGAGATTGACAATAAAAGGATGATCTCCGCCGCCGCGTGGTGGGACCCGGCCTTTGGCTCGGAAACAGGCGACCGCAGCGTTCTTGCCATTTGTTATCTGGACGCTCAGGGGCATTACTGGCTGCATCATCTGGCGATCCTGAAACCCCGCAGGGTGGAGACGGTGGATTACGCCGCCGCGCAATGTGTGGAAGTGGCCGGCCTTCTGAAACAATATATGATTCCCTCTGTCTCGGTGGAAATTAACGGGCTTGGGCGTTATCTGCCCGGGATTTTGCGGCAGGAACTTGCGCGTCAGAATGTGCCATCATGCGTATTGGAGGTCACGTCCCGCCGCCCGAAAGACATCCGGATTATGGAGGCATTTGACGTGGTTCTCGCCTCCCGCCGTCTGCACGTCCACAGGTCGGTTATGACAACGCCCTTTGCCACGGAACTTTCGGAATGGCGGCCCGGCGGGAAAGGGCATGATGATTGTCTGGACGCGGTGGCGGGGGCTTTGCTTTTACAGCCCGTACGTCTGGGGTTTATGCCCTCCGCCGGGCGGCAGGTCTGGACGGGGCGCGGCAAGGTATCGCAGGCAGATACGGATTTTAAGGTTTAAGAATATGAAAGAATTACTCATCACATATTGGCCGTTTTTCGGTTTTTTGCTGGTGCATGGCGTCGGGTTTATCTGGGGATTTTCCGGCCTGACTGGCCGCGTCCGTGAACTTGAAAAGCGTCTTGAGAATCACAGCAACGTCCATGAGCGCCTTGCCAAGCTGGAGGCAACGTCCGTCTCCACCGCTGAAAGTGTCCGCCGGATTGAAGCGCATTTATTACGAATGAAGGAATATAAATGAAAACACTGATACCAGAATTTCCGCCTGCATCACCGGAAAAAGATGCCGTCAACCATGCCCTGTACCGGGAGATGGAGGTCGATACGCTGGCCCGTACCTTATGGGGGGAGGCGCGTGGTGAGGGCACAGCAGGCATGCAGGCCGTGGCGAATGTGATTCTGAACCGCGTCAAGGCATCTGAGGAACAAGGCGGCCTGTGGTGGGGAAATTCCATTATTCAGGTCTGTCAAAAGCCCTACCAGTTTTCCTGCTGGAACCGCACGGAGGCTAATTTCAAAAAGCTTCTGCATGTGGGTTCGGACAACCTGTATTTTGCCTCTGCCCTGCGGATTGCGCGGCGGGGGGTGTATGCGTCTTTGCAAGATCTGACAAACGGGGCGGATCATTACCATGCGGCGGGCATTATGCCGTTTTGGGCCAAGAATCAAAAACCCGTTGCCGTGATCGGTCATCATATTTTTTATTGTTTGAATGATTAACTGTCACTTTAATTTTGTCATTCCGAACGCCTCGTGAGAGGCGGAGGAATCTCTTGAAAGAAGGGATTTCTCGCTATTGCTCGAAATGACAAAATATCAATTAGACAAAAAGAAAGAACTCATATGTCTGCATCTGCTATTCTTGCCAAAATTGGCTTGCCTGTTCTGATTGATGTTATTTCGGAAACTCTTCAAGGCTCAAAACATTCTGTGGCCCGTGGTGCAGGGGAGGCCCTTGAGGGTCTCAGTGATGCATTGCACCGTGGCGAGATATCCACAGAAGACTTGTCGGAACTTAATCGCCATACGGAGAGTCTGGCACTGATGAAGTCGGAGGAATACCGGACGCAGATTTCAGAAATTAACCAGTCCTTACGCGTGGGAATTGCCTCGGATGATCCTTATG
>CAKZKV010000289.1 GCA_937124505.1 uncultured Alphaproteobacteria bacterium | reverse complement strand
TCTATGAAGACGCCGTGCAGGCTTCCGAGGCGCTGGACATCACTCTGACCAAACGCGGAAAAAATCAGGGGGATGACATTCCCATGTGCGGCGTGCCATGGCATTCCCATGAATCCTACCTCGCCAAACTCATTAAATCCGGCTTTAAGGTGGCCATCTGCGAGCAGGTGGAAACACCCGAAGAAGCCAAAAAACGCGGCGGCCACAAGGCACTGGTGCGGCGCGATGTCGTCCGCGTTGTCACCAGCGGAACCCTCACTGAAGAAAACCTGCTGAGCGCCGATGAAAATAACTATATTGCCGCTATTGCCTATATAGGAGGGGATGTTGGCGTGGCTTGGCTGGATTTATCAACCGGGACGTTTCAGGTACAGACCTGTACGCCTATAGCTCTCTCTGCCGTCCTTGAGCGGATTAATCCGAGTGAAATCCTGATCGGCGATCATCTTCTAAACAGTGAAGAACTGGATCAGGCATGGGACACGTACGGAGATCGTTTTACCGTCAAACCGGAATATCTGTTCGACAGCGCTGCCAATGAACACCGCCTGAAAGATTTTTTCAAGCTGGACGCGCTGGAGGCGCACGGTATTGAACGCCGCGCCGAAATTTCCGCCGCCGGGGCCTTGATCGACTATGTGAAGCAAACACAAATTGAGCAAATTCCGCATATTTCAAAACCAGAGCCCGTTTCCAACACTGCCTTTATGGAGATTGACGCCGCCACGCGCCGAAATCTGGAACTGACGCGTACACTCTCAGGGGAGCGCAAGGGCTCCCTGCTCTCCATCATGGATCATACGGTCACGGGCGCAGGCTCCCGCCTGTTACAAAGCTGGCTGTCCAATCCACTATGTGATGTAGAGCGGATCAGAGAGCGTCAGAACCGGGTCAATGAATTTTATAGAGACCAATATTTCCGGCAAGACGTACGCAAGCTTTTGAAGTCCGTTCCAGATATGGAACGCGCGCTTTCCCGCCTGACCGCAGCGCGCGGAAGCCCCAGAGACCTGCTGATGCTCAAGCAAGGGCTGGAACAGGCTGATCTCATCAAATTACTCTTGCTGAATACACCAAAACCGGCTCTGGACGACCTGCAAAGAGCGTTGGTTTTTGACAATGCCACTGCCGCATTTCTGGATAAAATCAACGCCGCATTGAAAGATGATCCGCCCGCCCTTCTGCGTGACGGAAATTTCGTTCGGGAGGGGTACAGCGAAGCTCTCGATAGGTATAAAAACCTGAAATCAGATAACCGTAAGAACATTGCAGAGTTACAAACCAAGTATAAAAGTATAACCGGGCTTGATCGATTAAAAATAAGTTTTAACAATGTTTTAGGGTATTTTATTGAAGTACCATCTAAAAGCGGAGATGCGCTCTTTAATTACAAGGCCGATAATGATAACAACCCCTTCATTCACCGCCAGACCATGGCCAATGCCGTGCGCTTCACCACGACCGAACTTGCCGATCTGGAGCGTGATCTCTCACATGCCGAGGAAAAAGCACTTGCCATAGAACTTGAGATTTTTGACGACCTCCTCTCAGACCTGCTGCATATCGCCGAACACCTCCGCGTACATGCCCGTACGCTGGCGGAACTGGACGTTCTTTCTGCTCTGGCAGAGTTAGCGATAGAGGAAAATTATGTCTGCCCGGAGATTGATGAGACGAACGCGTTTGAACTGGAAGAAGCACGCCACCCGGTTGTGGAAAAAGCCCTGAAACCCTCTAATGAAACCTTCATTCCGAATGACTGCGACCTCTCGGAAAGCCAGAATATCTGGCTGCTGACCGGCCCGAATATGGCCGGTAAATCGACTTTTCTGCGTCAGAATGCCCTGATTACGATCATGGCACAGATGGGTGCATACGTCCCTGCCAAATCCGCTCGTATTGGTCTGGTGGACAAGGTTTTCAGCCGGGTTGGGGCTTCAGACGATCTCGCTCGCGGACGCTCGACCTTCATGGTAGAAATGGTGGAAACTGCCGCGATCCTGAACCGTGCGACAAGCAAAAGCCTTGTCATCCTTGATGAAATCGGACGCGGAACGGCTACATTTGACGGCCTGTCCATCGCCTGGGCATGTGTAGAATACCTGCATAACCAGAATAAATGCCGCGCCCTGTTTGCCACGCACTATCATGAACTGACGCAACTGACCGCCTCCCTGCCCCGCCTGTCCTGTCACTCCATGCAGGTTAGGGAATGGAAAGGCGATATTATCTTTATGCATCGCGTACAGGACGGCGCGGCGGACAGATCATACGGCATTCATGTTGCCAAGCTGGCGGGATTGCCGCAGGATGTGATCAAACGCGCCGGGCAAATTCTTAAGACGCTTGAAGCGCAAGACCAGAAAGCTCTGGCAGAGAGTTTGCCGCTTTTTTCATCACCTGTTACGCAGGAAGAAACGCCTTCGCCCCTGCGAGAGGAACTTGATTCGATCAACCCCGACACTCTGTCTCCCAAACAAGCCCTGGATGTGCTATACAAATTAAAAGAAATTTCCCAAGGATCCTGATCCTTGAGTCGTCATATAAGTAAAGGCCAAGACCGTGCCCACAAACGCGGATCGCGAAAAAGAACTGATTAAGCGCGCCAAGAGAGGCGAGGCGTACGCCTTTGATACTTTGGTTGGGGAGTACTATATGACAATGTATAAGATGGCATACAAATACATACAGAACAAGGAAGCCGCAGAAGACATTACACAGAATGCCTGCATCAAGCTGGTGCGCGCTCTGGATACTTTCAAGCACCAATCCGCGTTTACATCATGGCTTTACACCCTCGTCATGAACACGGCAAGAGACTGGCAGAAATCCCAGAACCGTCACAAATCCGAATCCGGTGAAATCCATATTCATGCCGACACATCCGCCTCAAATGAAGACGTTCACTATGCCCAGCAAGTGATGGAACAGATTGAAAAGCTGCCAAAGGGCGAACGGGAGGCGCTGATACTGGTCACGATAGAGGGCATGAGCCACGCAGTTGCAGCGGAGATGCTGAAATGCAGCGAGGGGACCGTTTCATGGCGCATTCATGAAGCGCGCAAAAAATTAAAAGAATGGTTGGGGGGGAAATGAATATTTTACCGTCATTGCGAGGAGTTATAACGACGAAGCAATCCAGAAAAGATGGATTGCCGCGCTCCCTCTGGTCGCTCGCAATGACGAGAAAAAGAAGAAAGGAATATCATCATGAGCGATAAACTCGACGATTTCCTGAACAATATGGACATTCCCGCGCCTTCTGAAAATGCGCGCAAAATGGCTTTGAACATGGCCTCAAGTGAATACGAAGCCTATCAACAAGAAAAAAATCAAAAAAAATCCCAAGGATTTTTCAGCCCCTCTCGTCTTATGGGTATGAACAACTCACAACACAGGAGAAGCAAGATGAAAAACAGAAAATTACTTTATGGTGGCATGGCCACGGCCATGGTCGTCGTTCTGGCCGGGGGCGCGGCCCTTTACCAGACACGTACACATGAACTGGTCGCAGGAAAGACACAAACCATCATTGGTTACGATGAGGCTAATCAATCAACTATGGCAACTGTCAGTACGGCAGGTGATGTTATACAAAATGTTAGCGCCGAAGGGCTGTCGCAGGCGACAAAGACAACAACAGAAACCAGCATCAACATACCCTTTTTCAATAGCCCTGAGCCAAATAAAAACGAGGCCGTCGATCAAGAGGAAATGGAATTACAGGAAGCTCCACTTGATAGATGGAGTCGTCTTCAAGACGAACGCGTACAACAACTAGACGCTTCATCTCCAGAGCGGAAAAAAGACAAACTTACGAGACACGACCTGCCATACGGCGATGGCGCAGATGACAGCATCGCGATGAAGCGCGCCGCACCGCCTGTTTCATCGTCTGTCCCCAGTTCTTTGGCCGGAAATATAGCAAAAGGCAGCATGGTAGCTGCAGAATCCGAAATGATGATGCCTCAAGTCCCGCCCTATCCGCATCCTCCGATTATTATGCCAGAGCCGATGCCACAGGAAAAAATTGATAACGACAAGTTTGAAAAACACGAGATCAGTTCCATCAAACAGGTATCCGAAGAGCCGGTTTCAACCTTCTCAATTGATGTGGACACGGCCTCTTACTCCTTCGTACGTCGTCAGTTGAACAGCGGATATCTGCCCAACCCGAACGCCGTACGTATCGAGGAAATGGTCAATTACTTCCCGTACGACTATGAAGGACCAAAGGATGCGGATGCGCCGTTTAACGCAAATATTGCTGTGGTCGACTCCCCGTGGAAAGAAGGCAACAAGCTGATCCATATCGGGATCAAGGGCTATGACATTGATAAAGACGAACAGCCCAGATCAAATCTGGTGTTCCTGCTCGACGTTTCCGGTTCCATGAATGAACCAGACAAACTGCCATTGCTGAAAAATTCTTTCAAGCTGCTACTGAGTGAGTTGCAACCAGATGATACGGTCGGCATTTTGGTTTATGCCGGGTCAGCCGGAACGGTTCTGGAACCTACCAAGGTCAAGCATAAGAAGAAAATTCTGGATGCCATTGAAAACCTGCGCGCTGGGGGCAGCACTGCCGGAGCCGCCGGTATTCAGGGTGCGTACGCCCTGGCGGAAGAAAACTTTGATGAAGACGCCGTCAACCGCATTATTCTGGCAACGGACGGAGATTTCAATGTTGGCATGAATTCTAACGAAGACCTGAAAAAACTGATTGAGAAAAAACGTGAAAGCGGCATTTATCTCTCTGTTCTCGGTTTTGGTCAGGGCAACCTGAACGATCACCTGATGCAGACACTGGCGCAAAATGGTAACGGCATCGCCGCCCATATCGACAGCCTGTCCGAAGCGCAAAAAGTTCTGGTGGATGAGGCGACATCTTCCCTCTTCCCTATTGCCAAGGACGTGAAAATTCAGGTTGAATTTAACCCTGAAATCGTCTCTGAATACCGTTTGATTGGCTACGAAACACGCGCCCTGAACCGTGAAGACTTCAACAATGACAAAGTTGATGCCGGGGATATTGGCGCGGGTCATACAGTGACGGCGATCTATGAAATCGTCCCGAAAGGCAGCGGTAACGAACTGTACGGCGAAAGCCGCTACCAGAAGGAAGAAAAAGCCGAGATGACAAGTGATTTCGGAAATGAGTACGCCTTCCTGAAAATGCGCTACAAACTGCCGGATCAGGATAAATCCACCTTGATCACCACCCCGATCACGACCCAAGACGAGGAAAAAATCACG
>CAKZKV010000288.1 GCA_937124505.1 uncultured Alphaproteobacteria bacterium | reverse complement strand
ACCCCGGCAGTTCTGAAATCATCAATGTTTCCGCCGTAATTCCCTGCCCGGCAAAGGCCGCATCCCCATGCAGCAACAGAGGCATCACTTCTTCAGAATGAAAGTCCTTTCTGTGCACCTGTTTTGCCCGTACCTTGCCAATCACCACCGGGTTTACAAATTCCAGATGCGAAGGGTTGGCCGTCAAGGACAAGTGAATGACATTGCCGTCAAAATCGCGGTCGCTGGATGTTCCCATATGATATTTCACATCACCAGAGCCCAGAACATCTTCAGGAATTGAGGACATGCCCTGAAATTCCGAGAAAATGGCCGTAAACGGCTTGCCCATCACATTTGACAGAACATTGAGGCGTCCGCGGTGCGCCATTCCCAGCACAATTTCCTGCAGACCCATTTGCCCGCCACGTTTCATAATCTGCTCAATGGCCGGAATCAGGGCCTCACCCCCGTCAATTCCGAAGCGTTTCGTCCCGGTATATTTCTTGTGAAGGAACTGCTCAAACCCTTCCGTGGCAGTCAAGCGCTGCAGAATGGCCTTTTTTCCTCTCGAGGTGAATTCCGTGCGGTTGTGCGGTTCTTCAATGCGTCTTTGAATCCATGATTTTTCCTCCGGCGACACCATATGCATGAATTCCACACCGATTTTGCCGCAATATGTCTCCGCCAAGGCATCCATTATTTCCGGCAATGTGGCATATTCCAGCCCCAACACACCCCCGATATAGATCGGGCGTCCATAATCGGCAGAGGTAAACCCATAGTGACGGGGATCCAGTTCCGGATGGCGTGTACGTTTTCTAAGCCCCAGCGGGTCAAGATCAGCCTCCAGATGCCCGCGCACACGGTAAGCGCGGATCAGCATCAAAGCCCGGATGGAATCCTGTGCGGCCTGCTTGATATCCCCCGTCACACCGGGAGCAGACTGCGGGGACGGGAACGACACAACCTGAGCGCCCTGCACAACCTGATTATCCGGCGCAGAGGCTACCTGATCGAAACCGTTCATACTTTTACGGTTTTCAGCAGGTGTCCAGCTTGCCCCGTGCAATTCCTTCAGCAAGCTGACTTCCATATCATTCAAATCACTGAAAAAATCCTGCCAGCTTTGATCCACGTTGGCGGGTGATTTTAAATATTGCGCATAAAGCTGGGCGATATATTCCGCATTAATACCTGAAAGAAAGGAGAGATTTTCGGCTGACATGTATTGATCCATTTTGACAGTGACTTTTAACATCATATCGCGCTTCGGGTGACCTGAAAAGAGTCGGAAAAAGAAAAAGGCGGTGTTCCCTGTTTTTCTATAGCTTACATCAGATAAATTGATTTGTTTTTCGTGATTGCGGCCCCGGCCAACGAGCCGGGGGAGACAATCCAGAGAGACACAGGGACATATCTGTGGATTGCCGCGCCGCTTCTAGCGGCTCGCAATGACAATTCTCGTGATTATTTTATATGAGACAGGCTATAAACCGGGTCTCTAAAACGGTGAATACAAATCAATCCAGTATCCCAATGAATTTGGAACATTGTCGTCAATAACCTGAATTGAAATGAATATGACGCTCGTCCAGATAACTGTTACAATATGTGATCCCATTTTAAACACTCCTCTTTATAAATCAGTTTGTTACTATGATTTACATATTGCAATAAGTGTGCCAACAGAATTGACGTTCTGCTCTCATATATGTCTGGAACCAATGTTTTTTGTGGCAGAGCCCCTAAACCTGCAGAGCCTGGCTGATTTTATCAATCGCCACTTCTTCCGCAGCAGAAATATTGGCAGAATCATCCTTTTTGATCATCCCGACAGCCGTCATGATTTTTTTGACCGATTGCAGGAAAGCAGAATCGGGTTCCATACGGATTTCCAGCATGCCCCCTTCTCCGGCAGCTCTCGCAACCGTATCTGCAACTTCGAGCAACGCTTTTCTGAAGGCTTTTGCCTCTGCGTCGGAAGCTTTTTCTTTCAAAAGGCTGATCGCATTTGTACATTCTTTTGTGACGTCAAAGCTACCGTCTTTCCATGCATCCCAGTTTTCATGTCCGTCCCTTGTTTCGCCAAGTATTTGCTGAATCAGGGGAACATGATGATAAACTCCTGGCAATAAATTAAGGATACGAAAGAGAGCTTCCATTTCCAGGCGCTCATTTTCTTCCCCGCCATCTCCGTCGGCTTCCGAAATATTGAACCCGACCTGAAAAGGAAGCTTGACCAGCAAGCTTTTTTCTTCTTCGGAAAAACTGTTTAAATCGACCATAATTTATTTGTAGCAGAGATTTACGGAATGAAAAAGGCACTATTTGTCTTTTTCAAGGAATTAAACCACCAAACATCTAAGCCGCCATCGCCTGTTTCATCGCATCTCCCAAACCGGCAGGCGAGTCGGACACGACAAACCCGGCGGCACGCATGGCTTCCATTTTCGCAGGTGCCGTGTCATCCCCGCCGGAAATAATCGCCCCGGCATGCCCCATCCGTTTTCCCGGAGGGGCCGTTGCTCCGGCAATAAAGCCCGCAATCGGCTTTTTGTTTTTCAGGGATTTATAGAACTCACACGCTTCAAGCTCTGCCGTGCCGCCAATTTCACCAATCATCAGGATTCCTTCCGTTTCCGGGTCATCCATGAACATCTCAATAC
Organism: uncultured Alphaproteobacteria bacterium; assembly: GCA_937124505.1. Lineage (GTDB taxonomy): Bacteria > Pseudomonadota > Alphaproteobacteria > Micavibrionales > Micavibrionaceae > JACKIP01. The sequence goes on along the minus strand of CAKZKV010000288.1, from coordinate 259 downwards.
AATCAATAAAATTCGTGCCGTTGACCGGGTCACCACCAATCCCGATACAGGTGGACTGCCCCAGACCGGCGGCCCCGGTTTGCGCCACGGCTTCATAGGTCAGTGTCCCGGAACGGGAGACAATCCCGATTTTGCCGCGTGTGTGAATATGCCCCGGCATAATCCCGATCTTGCATTCATCCGGCGTAATGACACCCGGACAGTTCGGCCCGATCAGACGTGATCTGGAGCCACTCAAAGCGCGTTTCACTGTCACCAT
>CAKZKV010000287.1 GCA_937124505.1 uncultured Alphaproteobacteria bacterium | reverse complement strand
TCGTCTGTTGCGGCCAAAGCTTCCAGACATTGTAAATGAGCATGGATATAGGCTTCCACGGGATGTTTGTCATGAGCGCAAAATAAGGCATGTTCTTCCGCCAGAGCCGTCAGTTTTTGAAACGCAGCAAAATCCTGTAAATGCGCATAGGTTTTTGGCACGGGGCCACGCAGTTTCTGGTCAATGCCGGAAATATCTCTCAAAACATCCGCACGCGACAGGCCCAGCGCACAAAGAGGATGCTTCAATAAGGCCAGAAAAAGAGCGGGGCGCAGGCGCTCCTGCAAAAGATGAAGGGGAAGGGTCAGAAAACTGCCAAGAGAAGTTTGTGATAGTGGCAGCCCCCCCGTATCGTCAAGCGTGATGCCCCACCGCTCACAGACCAGACGCACCTGCTGCGCGAGCGCCCGATCCGGCGTGACCAGTGCGGCGGTCTTTTTCGGGTCTTCGAGAGTTTCCCGAAGTTTCAGGGCAATGACAACGGCTTCCTGCCGGGTCGTGTCACATTCATAAAGGCGCATTTTCTCCAGATCTTTTTCAAAAGACTCTTTTGATATGGTTTTCTCCTCTCGCCAGATATGAATCGTTTCTGCGGGGCGCATGATATCCGTAATCAATGTTTGCCGCGGCGTAGGCGAGATATTGGCCGCCCCATAGATTGTCACATCTGCCCGCGTCCGTTCTATTTTTTGCAGGAAGTCTTTAAACAGGGCCTGTGGATGGGACGGCTCCATAGCGCTCCAGCTCTCCTCATCCATAGATAAATCCAGCCCCGGCAAAACAACCTGTCCGCACGGCAACGCGGCAATCACGCCCATCAATCTGGCCGTGGCGGGCATCGTTCCTGTGGAGCCTGCCGCAATAATGGGTGTTTGAGGCGGATGCGCCTGCCAGTAAGCGGCTTGCAGGTGCAGCAACCTGTTCCGCCGTTCCGCTGCTTCAATCACGCCGTTTTCTGCCAGAATCTCTGGCCAGGCCGTGCGCAAAATCTCCAGAAAATCGAGCGTGATCTGCCAGTGATCTGCAAACTCTTCCGGCACGATCTGGCTCAAAGCATCAAAGGAAACGTCCTCAATAATGACCTGATCCAGAAGCCGCCCCAAAGCCTGCGCCAACCTTAAAATCTGGTCAAACGGCCTGTCTTTTTCTTCTTTCCGGCGAATGAGCCGCGCCAGCAAAAACTGCCGCCGTGTTGCGGAGATGGCAGGCGGTATTTTGGCGAGTGACTCCGCAATCTCAGGGGTTTCGGAAAAATAAAGCTCCTCTTCCTCAACCTCCCCCAGCGGGCGGATTTGCGGCAGAAGCAATATTTTCCCGTCCGAAATATCCAAAAACGTATCGCGTAAGTTCTGACAACTGCGGCGGTTGGGCAGAAGGATTTTATAAACAGGCAGCGGCGTCCCGTTGTCCCCGGACTCCTTCAAAATCCCGGCGGCAAGCGTTTTCAGGAAATTCTCTTCTGCCGGAATGGTCAACAGGCTCATGCACAGACTTCTTTTGGAAGGTTTGCAGAAAAGGCCTCATTGACACGTTCCAGATCATCCGGTGTCGAAATATGATGCCAGTCGCCCGTATGCACCACGCCAAATAAACGCCCCTGCGCTTCGGCCCGGTCCATCAGATCAAGGAAGCCAAACGGCGATTCAGGTGTGTTTTCAAAGATTTCCGGTTTACAAATACGAATGCCCGCAAACATATAATCCCCGGCCTGATCTTTTTGCCGAATAGCGCGTCCCTGTTTATCCAGTGCATAATCTCCGACTCCTTTTGTTAAAATCATGTTTGATACTGGCTGTAATAACAGGAGGATATCCATTATTTCGGGTGACCATGCTTCCGCCAGCCTCTCCAGGGCATTTTCTCCTTCTCCGGCTTTATCTGTCCAGAATGCATCCCCGTTTATGGCATAAAACGGCTTGCCTCCCATCGTCGGCAAGGCGCGTTTCAACCCAAGACCTGTATTGAGAAGCTCATCTTCTTCTGACAAGGAAATATCTATCAACCCTTGATAATCTCTTACAAACGCACGAATGGCTTCTTTTTTATAAAAGCTGTTCATCGCGACTTTTGAAATGCCGACTGTTTCCAGATGCCGGAAGGTATGGTCTAAAATCGGTTTTCCGGCAATATGTACCATTGGCTTTGGCACGCTTTCCGTATATGGTTTTAAACGGCGCCCTTCTCCGGCGGCAAAAATAAAGGCACGGAAATCAGAAGCTCGCATGTTTCTCCTTTTTCGGTTACAATTCCTTGTGATAACTTGATTCAATATGGCACATCCTGTCAAAAAGCAAAAAACCTTTCTGGAGGGCCTGTTCGGGTCTGCTCAGACGACAATCGAAAAAAACCGGCTAGAGGCCTTTCTGGACAGCGTGCCGGGGGCTTACTGCGGCTGGGACAAAAATGGCGGCATCGCCTGGAACAGGGCGTTTATCGAACAACTTGGCCTGGATGCAATTGAGAGCTTCCCCACTTTTCAAAACTGTTTTGAGCCTGAGGACTCCGCCATACTGGAGGCTATGTTTCACGCACTTCGTGAAAACGGGGACGCTTTTGACAAGGTATTGACGCTGCGCGGCGGAGAAAAATTTTTTCGTCTGCAGGGCCGTCGCGGGACCAACCTGAATGAAGATGACTATTATGATGTCATCTGGCTGGAAGATATCAGCAAGGATTACCTTGAAAAAGAAACCCTGCGCGAACGTGTCGAACTTGCAGGGCGCGAATTAAAAGCCACACAGGACGCCTGTGACACCACACCCTTTCCCGTCTGGCTGCGAAACAAAAATCTGGATCTGATCTGGTGCAACAAATGCTACGCCGATATCCTGAACACGCCCCCGGCACATATTATTGCCCGACAACAGGAATTAATGGGGACGGTCAATACCGGAGCAAAAAAAGAAAAAATCGAAATGCGCCGTCTGGCCGAAGAGGCCAAAAAAACAGGCACAATCGCTACCCGGACAGGACACATCGTGGTCAACGGACAACGCCGCCTGTTTGTCTTCGAGGAGATTCCGCAGCTTAAAACCGGTGGCTTTCTCGGCATGGCACAGGACATCACGAGAGAAGAAGAAGTGAAGATGGAAATGAG
>CAKZKV010000286.1 GCA_937124505.1 uncultured Alphaproteobacteria bacterium | reverse complement strand
TTTCTTTTGTTTGTGAGACCGTTTAAACGCAAAAGATGCTGGTAAGCCACATCATTGGCTTCTTTTGCAATATTTTTCCAGGTTTCTACATCTAATGATTTCAGCATTTCCTGCTGAGTGAGGTTACGACGTGCCATAGCCAGTAAAACCCCTGCATTAAAATTATCACCCGCGCCAACGGTATTTATAATACCCTGCTCCACTTTGGAGGGAAGATAAACACTTTTTTGCTCAGGTAAGTATAGAGTACATCCTTTACCTCCCTGCGTAATGATAAAAGCGTTGACGCCCTGATCAAGGAAGTACTGAGCGCTCTCCTCAAAGGGTTTATCCGGAAACATCCAGCGGATGTCCTCCTCACTGGCACGCATAACAGAGACAAAAGCCGCAAATTTTGTGATACGCTCAATATACTCGGCTTTATCAGGAATAATATTCGGACGTGTATTCGGATCAAAGTAAATAATGTGCCCAAGCTTTGCCTGTTCTGCGGCATAATCAGTCAACGTGTCGCGTGCCGGAGACAAAGTCATGACAACGGAACCAAAACAGAATAATCGTGCAGGTTCTTCCAGATCATCCGGCAAATCACTACGTAAAATCTGCTCTGTTGTATTCGGCTTATTGCGACCATAAAACTCAAATTTATTTAATCCGTCAGCCGTTTGTGAAACAAGCGCCAGCATAGATATATTCTCTGTTTTGCGGGCATAGTCCGCTTTAACTCCGGCTTTTATGAAATCCTTTATAATCAGTTGTCCAAAGTAATCATTGGAGATACTTCCTAAAAAACAACTAACTATATCTTGATCCTCCTTCTCCTGAATGGCACGCGCAGCGCCAATACAACCAAAGTAAGATCCTCCTCCCAGAGAAGCATTCAGAATCCGGGGATTCTCTGCATCAGGTTTTAAATCGGCAATTGCCTCACCCATGAAATAAATACCAGTATTCTGCTTGTTATTGCTCATTTCTCACACCAATCTGCTCTGATAAACCGCTGCGTCGATGACGTTTTTCATGTCCCACGATGCCTGAAACTGGCCTTTTTGAAGTTTTTCCCAGCCGCTCTCCTTGACAATTTTAAACTGATCCGTCATGCTTGCTTTTTTATTCTTCTTCTGATGTTTTATAAGGATTTTGTTTCTTTTCATGAAATCCTCCGGAGGCAGAAATACTTTCCGCCTCCCTATGATTCATAGCTGCAATCAATTCCAGCCCGCGCTTCGCAGACCCGCGGGCCTTGCGCGCCATAAAGCTGGCCCGTGTATCAAATTCCGCCAGCGCCATGGTCGCCCATTCATCAATAAGTTTATTGACGCTAATCTCCCGTAACGCAGCCATATGTTTCAAGCGCTCAGCTTTGTCATCTGGAATTCTGATTGTTAATGTTGCCATTTTGAGTGTCCTTTTTGCTGACGGATAAATTCGACGGGGTTTATGACACGCACGTCCGGCATATCAAGATCCCCCCCACGAAAATCCTTTAAATTTGAACTGATAATAATCGGAGCGTTACCTGATAAAGCCAGTTCCAGAACATGGTTATCGGCTTCGTCCCGCAAATTCGGACGCCATTTATAGTAAACTTCCACCCATTCTGACACGGAACATAAGGCATCCAGAAATTCACTTCGTTCCGTAGCATTTAACAAACTGTTTTCAAATAAATCGTCCCGCATCATCACACTTTCATATTCAAAATAGAGCGCATCCCCCATCACCGGTGTGATTTGCCCTTCGAAAGCCATTTCAAGAACCCGTCTGTTGACCCCGTCCCCCCGTATCAGGGAACTGATAAAAACATTCGTATCTAAAACGACTCTCATAATAATGCTATCATATATGCTATCATTGTCAAGTATTTTTATCACACTAGCCTGCTCTGATGAACTGCCGCGTCAATAAAGGAGACAAACAAAGGATGTGGATCAAACGGTTTTGATTTGAGTTCGGGATGGAATTGCACCCCGATGAACCATGGATGATCCGGGCGCTCACAGGTTTCCGGCAATTCCCCATCCGGCGACAAACCGGCAAACAGACAGCCTTCTTTTTCCAACTGGTCTTTGTAATTAATATTCACTTCATAGCGGTGTCGGTGTCGCTCACTGAGTTCATGTGTCCCGTATATGCCACTGATTTGCGACCCGTCTTTCAAACTTGCCGGATAGGCCCCCAGACGCATCGTCCCGCCCAGATCACTGCCTTCCGAGCGTTCTTCTTTCTTGTTTCCCCTGACCCATTCCGTCATCAGGCCAACAACCGGATGCTTGCACTCGCCAAATTCCGTTGAACTGGCGCCTTTCAACCCGCACAGGTTGCGTGCCGCTTCAATCACGGCCATCTGCATCCCCAGACAAATCCCGAAGTACGGAACGTTGTTTTCTCTGGCATATTGCACCGCTTTGATTTTCCCTTCCGTTCCCCGTGATCCAAATCCACCCGGAACCAGAATACCATTCGCATTTTTCAGGACAGACACAATATCGTCTTCATGGCCGTCAAATTCACTGGCATCAACGAATTGCAACTTTACTTTTACATTATTAGCAATCCCGCCATGTGTCAGCGCCTCATTCAGAGATTTATAGCTGTCCGTCAGGTTGGTGTATTTGCCGACAATGGCAATCGTGACTTCGCCTTCCGGCTCCTTCACGCGATGCACGATCTCTTCCCATTTTGACAGATCCGGTTTTTCCGAATCAGTGATACCGAAGGCATTCATCACCTGATCATCAAGACCTTCGGCATGGTAAGTCAGCGGCACTTCATAAATGGAAGACGCATCAAGCGCCGGGATGACACGATTCGCATCCAGATTGCAGAACAAGGCGATTTTCGCCAATTCGTCCTTTTCTATTGCACGATCCGCCCGGCAAAGAAGAATATTCGGGCGAATCCCCGCACTCATCAGTTCCTTGACGGAGTGCTGGGTTGGCTTGGTTTTTAGCTCTCCCGCAGTTGGAATATAAGGCAGCAGCGTCATGTGAATAAACAGGGCGCGGTCACGCCCCACTTCATTCCCAAACTGACGGATAGCTTCCAGAAAGGGCAATCCTTCAATATCGCCAATCGTGCCACCAATCTCACAAATCACAAAATCGGCAGACCCGTCTTTTTCGCGGATAAAATCCTTAATTTCGTTTGTAATATGCGGAATGACCTGAATCGTCGCGCCCAGATAATCACCCCGGCGCTCTTTCTGCAACACACTCAGATAAATACGTCCAGTCGTCGTGTTGTCTTTTTGCGTAGCCGGACGTCCGGTAAACCGTTCATAGTGGCCAAGATCAAGGTCGGTCTCCGCTCCGTCATCGGTCACATAGACTTCCCCGTGCTGGAAGGGGCTCATGGTTCCCGGATCAACGTTCAGATAGGGATCAAGCTTGCAAATCCGTACACTATATCCGCGTTCTTGCAACAATGCGCCAAGAGCGGCGGAGGCAAGGCCTTTTCCTAAAGAGGATACCACGCCACCGGTCATAAATATAAATCGTGTCATGTGTCTGTCGTTATTCCCCGATGGGTACTGATGGTTTCTGCACAGGCTTGGCTGCATCCGATGCTTCCCCGGATTCACTTGACGTGTCTACATCTGCGTCTTCAGCGGAAGCCGCTGCTTCCTCCCCTGCATTTTCATTCTTGATGCGTTCTTCACGTTCCTTTGCATCCTCGGTACGTTCCTGAATCGTGCCTTCTGCCTGTACGTTATATGTATCCAGAATACCGGCTGAATTGTTGTGCGTTCCGGCCAGAATGGCCAGTGTTAAACTGGTTGCAAAAAAGAATGCAGCAAAGAGCGCCGTCAGTTTTGTCAAAACGCTCGCTGTTCCACGCGGCGTTGCAAATCCCCCAAGGCCACCGCCCCCGCCGCCAATGCCAAGGCCGCCGCCTTCTGAGCGCTGGATCAGGACAAGACCGATAATCCCCAGCGCCAAAATCAAATGTATTACAAGTATAACGTTTTCCATGTTTTCTTTACCGCTAATAGACGCAAATTAACACGAATGATTTTCCAGCACTATTCGCTGCCTGCCATTCAAGTTTTGCATGTTTAAAATTTAATATTAACCCCAATGAAAGATGGGTTGTTTTTAAATAGTGTATAACCTGCCCTTTTTCATGGTTGGTAATGTTCTCTATAGTTTTTAATTCCAATATAATTTTATTTTCAACTACAAAATCAGGAATATACGTTCCTACCAACTCATTTCGATAGAATATTTCATACGGTTTTTGTTTTTGAAATGAAATATTTTTATTTTTTAGTTCAATCGCCAACGCATTTTCATACACCTTTTCATTAAAACCATGCCCCAAATGATTTAAAACTGACATCGCCGCGCCAGCAATCTCATAAATCTCATCTTTAAAAAGTATTGTTTCAGCCATATCACATTCGTGTTTATTCGTGTTCATTCGCGGTTCAATGATCACGCTGCGCGAATAATTTCCAGGAAATCATCCGCCTTTAAACTTGCGCCGCCGACCAAAGCCCCGTTTACATTCGGCACGGCAAAAATTTCTGAAGCATTCCCCGGCTTAACAGACCCGCCATACAAAATGCGAAACTTGCCGCCGTCTTCAAAACGCTTTTGCAACTGTGCCCGAATGAAGGCGTGCATCGCGCGGATATCATCCGTTGAAGCAGTTTTTCCCGTCCCGATCGCCCAGACCGGCTCATAGGCAATGACCGTATTCTCCGCCGTTGCACACGCGGGCACAGAAGCCTCCAGTTGCTTGCCAACGATATCTTCTTCCTGACCAGCATCACGCTCGGCTTCGGACTCCCCGACGCAGATAATTGTGACCAGATCATTCTCATGTGCTTTCACGGCCTTGCGGGCAACCAGATCATCACTCTCATTCTGATAGGCGCGGCGTTCGGAATGCCCTAAGATAACATACTCACACTGCGCCTCTGCCAACATGCCCGCAGAGATCTGTCCGGTGTAGGCACCATTGTCCTGATCTGAGCAATCCTGTGCGCCCACGGCGATTTCAGCTTCCTCACACTCAAATTGAACGCCTTCCATATTAATAAAGGGAGGACAAATCAATATATCAGCTTTCGCACGCAGTTTTTCGTTTACATGTTGCGCGATGTCACGGGCAAGTGTCGTGCCTTCACGCGCACCGCCATTCATTTTCCAGTTTCCGGCTATCAGTTTTTTCATGAGGAACATATGTAACGTGGCTTTCAATGAATTGCAATCACCTCTTGCCAGAGTTTTGAAATATCTTTATCAAATTGATGTACCACGAAAACACGAAAAAACGAAAAATGGCTTTAAACTATATTCGATCAGAATTAGCGAACGATGTAGAAAACCTTGCTACAAAAATTGTAAATTGCGCTTTTAGAGTTCATAAATATTTTGGCCCGGGTCTCACAGAACGCATATATGAAGAGGCATTCTGTAAAGCACTGGAAGATGAAAAAATTCTATTTGAACGACAAAAACCCGTTCACATTTTTTTTGAACATCATGATTTAAAGCTTGATTACAAACTAGACCTCTTAGTCGAAAATGAAATTGTTGTTGAATTGAAATGTGTTGAAAACCTTTTACCTCTTCATAAATCACAAATCATGACATATATGAGGTTAGTTGATAAAAGGCTTGGATTTTTAATTAACTTTAATACCTTGAATATTGGTCAAGGAATAAAACGTGTCATCCTTTGACTTTTCGTGATTTTGTGATTTCGTGGTAAAAAAATTTATTGGGATAAAAAATGCTTCAAAAACTAAGTGACGGTGCCAAAGGTGGCTTTTCAAAATTTATTCTGGTCGGCTTTTTGTTTATGGCCGTTGCCGGACTTGTATTAACGGATGTTGGCGGATTCTTTCGCGACGGCATCAGTTCTACCAGTGTTGCCAACGTTGGATCGGAAGGCGTGCCCTACCACGAATTTGACCGTTTCTTGCGAAGCTCTTTGATCCGTCAGCGCATCAACGTGCAGGATGCCTACCAGACCGGGCAGGTTCATGACATTCTGAATCGCTACACGCAGGACATCATATTTGCCCAGGCATCCCGAAACCTTGGTATCCAAACCCCGGACGAGGCCGTTGCCAAAGAACTCCACAGGTTTGTAGAACCTTACATTACCCAGGACACAACCGCACAGCAGGCCCTGACGCAAATGTTAATACAGCAAGGCATCACGGAAGAAAGTTTTGTCAGCGCCCTGCGCCGGGATCTGACATCCAGCCTTCTAAAGCAAGCGATTCTAAGCGGTGTTGATACAGCGCCAACTTTGTTGTCGCAGGAACTTCTGCGTTATCAGAATGAAACACGGGACATTACCTACATTAATCTTCCCAATGAGCGGATCAGCATTGATAACCCGCCAACAGAAGACGAACTCAAAGAACTCTATGAGACCTCCAAGCTCGAATACCGCATCCCGGAACGCCGGGGATTTACGATTGCCGTTCTTGACCCGGAAAACATCTCTTATGGGGCGGAACCTACAGAAAAAGACGCGTTGCAATATTATGAGGACAATAAAAATCGCTATGATATTCCGGCAGGGCGCAAAGTCGAACAGGCCATTTTTGAAACTGAAGAAGAGGCCAGAAAAGCCCTGGAAGCAACAGAATCAGGAACTTCTTTTCAGGAAGCGTCGGGCGATCAATACCGGGGGGAGAACGTCTATCAGGACGGCAAGGCGCCAGACGTTCTGAAAGACATTATCTTCCCGGAAGAAGAAGGAGCCCCTGATATTCGCGGCCCCGTCGAAAGCCCGCTAGGGTGGCATATTATTAACGATTTGGGAGATGTGGACACCTCCTACCGCCCGTTTGAAGATGTCAAAGATACCATCTTACTGATCCTGAAAAAGAATCAACAACGTGAGGCTTTCATTGATACAATCGACACGATTAACAACCGGATCGACGAAGGAGATGCGCTGGCGGATGTGGCAACCGATTTTAAAATGGAAATCATGGACATCCCGCCCATCGACCAGTTCGGCCTGACAACCGATGGAAAAGAGGGACTTAAATCCTTTGAACAGGATCAGAGCGATATTATTGATACACTGTTCAACCTGTATGAGGATGAAATTTCCCAAACTCTAGAATTGCAGAATGGGCAACTCGCCTTGTTAAAAGACACACAAATCACGCCGGAAAGCATCAAGCCATATGAAGAGGTTCGTGAGCAGATTGAACAACGCCTGATCGCCAGCCGTAAGCGCGCCAAAAATCAGGAAATTGCGCAGGATTACCTGAATAAACTGGAAAACGGGGAAATTACGCTGCAAAAAATATCCACAGATACCAAGCAGCAAATTGACGTCGCCAGGAACGTCAAACGTGTTCCGGACGCTGCGCAAGACAATGAGAAAATTTCCGTCAACCTGCGGGCGCGGGCATTTATAACGGATCCGGGAAAATACATGCTGTCACAAAATGCAAACGGTTTTGTAATTGCGAAAAGCGCGGAACCCAAAATGGTAAAACTTGATACCCCTTCGGAAGAAGCGGAAAGAATAGCGCGGCAGATGGCCATCGTCACAACGCTCTCAACCTATTACAACTACCTGAGCGAAGAAATTCCGGTACGGATTAATCAACACCTTCTCGACCAACTGTATGGACAGCCGCAGAGTTAAGCGGCCTTTCCTCAGCTTTATGATAGGCATGCAATTGAACGGCGGGATAACTTTTCCGGATCAGTGTTCCGGCATCGATAAGCTGTATATTTTTTTCTTTTAACGTCGGAAGCCATGCTTTCAGCGCATCATATGTGGCTTGTTTGGGATGGCCAATCGCAATGGCTGTCCCATTTTTCAAGGCAAGACTCTCGACCTTTTGTAGAGACTGACGGACATATTCCGGATTGTCTTCATGATCCAGAAAAACATCCCGCACCAGATACGGAAGCCCGGTCATACCGGCCATGTCTGCTGCAACGGAATCATGGATAGTGCGTGAATCAACAAAGTAAAGCCCCTGCTCTTTCAACGCATCCATAACCAGTATCATTTTGGTTTTGTCCTGTGTCAACCGGCTGCCCATGTGATTATTGATCCCGTAAAACCCCTCAAAGGTATTCAGGTTATGATACAAACCATCAAGGAAATCATCCTGCGTTTCATTGACCCTCAGAAGCCCCGGCGTTGCCGCCATTTTTCCACCCAGCGCTTCCATCGGCATATGCATCATCAGATGGTGGTGATGCGCCTTCGCATAATCGGCCTGTGCCTGCAAATCTTCGGCATAAGGCAGAAAAGAAAGCGTCAGCGGCCCGGATAATTTGCTCATCTCCCGGCTCCATTTCCGGTTAATGCCCATATCATCAATAATAATGACAACGTAGGCGGGGTCTTCGGGCGCAACCCTTTTGACAATAATGGGTTTCAGAGGTTCAACCTTTTCCGGCTCCTCAAGTTCCGTGAAAACTGACAGAACATTTTCAAATATCTCTGCAGCATCAGCATCGGGGAAATCTTCCGTTTTTTTCTCATCCTCATCCGGATTTTGGGCATACTCTTCTATCACAGTCTCTTCAACTCCGGGCGATAAAACCGTAATATCCGGCTCGGTTTTGACAATCCTGATAACAGGGGCAGGAGGGGCTTCATCCTCTTCCGCATCCTGAAAAACGTAACTGACGGCAAGGCCGATAGACAGAAAAGCACACAGAATGTACAGAGGAAGAATAAGAGAGGCTTGCTTTTTCTTCATAAAATCAGGATAAGTGAGAGATACAGCAACCGCAAACTTTATTTCCTATGAAAGATATTTTACTCAAACTGAAAACCGGGCAGGATTTGTCGCCAGACGATATGAAGCAGGCCTTTGATACCATACTGAAAAGCGAGACACCTCCCGAAATCATCGGCGCGTTTTTGATGGGACTGGCCGCAAAGGGAGAAAGCCCGGAAGAAATTGCGGCAGCGGCTGCCTACCTCCGGGAACATGCCTCCGGCCTGAACGCCCCGGAAAATGCGGTTGATTGTTGCGGGACGGGTGGCGATGTCAGTGGCACATATAACATTTCTACGGCGGTCGCCCTTGTTTGTGCGGCATGCGGTGTACCTGTGGCTAAACACGGCAACCGCGCCGCCAGTTCCAAATCCGGTGCTGCCGACGTTTTGGAAGCCATGGGCGTGAACATTGACGTTCCGAAAGAAATGCTGGAAAGCACTCTGAAAGAATTCAACTTTGCCTTTTTAATGGCACCCAGACATCATCAGGTTTTAAAACCGCTCGGCCCGATCCGCAAAAATCTTGGCATTCCAACCATTTTTAATCTGCTTGGCCCACTGGCCAATCCCGCCGGAACCAAAATCCAGTTGATCGGAGTCTATGATAAAAAATGGTGCCGCCCCATGGCAGAGGCCTTAAAAATTCTTGGCACAAAACGCGCCTGGGTCGTGCACGGCGAAGACGGTCTGGATGAGATTACCTTGAGCGATAAAACGCATGTTGCAGCCCTGATCGAAGACGGTTCCATCGCAGAGTGCTCTCTGTCACCGGAACATTACGGACTATCTCCATGCAAGCCCGAAGACCTCAAAGGTGGAGATGCCGCGTATAATGCTGCTGCCTTGAAAAACGTGCTGAAGGGAGAAAAATCGGCCTACAGAGACATTGTCCTGTTTAATGCCGCCGCAGTCCTGTATCTGGCGGAGGCCGTCTCATGTCTGCGAGACGGAATATCAAAAGCAGCGGAAGCTCTTGACAGCAAAGCCGCGTTGACAAATTTCGAAAGCTACAAATCTTTTATCAAGGGCTGGACATGAACGATATTCTGAGCCGTATATGCGCCGATAAAATGTGTCATGTCGCGTCACAACAATCCGCAACCCCGCTTGATATCTTACAAAAGGCCATTAAAACTCAGGAAACTCCCCGCGGTTTTATAAAACATCTGAACGAGACATCTCAAGCCGGAGATGTGGCCCTGATCGCCGAAGTCAAGAAGGCCTCCCCCTCCAAAGGGGTCATCCGCGAAGATTTTGATCCCGTGACCATTGCCAGAGCTTATGAAACCGCCGGCGCCACCTGCCTGTCTGTTCTGACCGACACCCCTTATTTTCAAGGGCAGGATTCTTATTTGCAAGAGATTAAACAGGCCGTCACCCTTCCGCTCTTACGCAAGGACTTTATGTTAACCCCCTACCAGATTCACGA
>CAKZKV010000285.1 GCA_937124505.1 uncultured Alphaproteobacteria bacterium | reverse complement strand
GATGCTTCTGGAACGCCCCATCCCGCAAATCAGGCACCGCATGGACTATCTATCCAAAAGCGCGGCTGAACTGGTGCGCATCAAGAAAGAACTGGACGTCCAGCGCGACTCTGAAAAAACGGAGTTGGCCTCCCTTGTTCAAAAACAAAATGAGATTGAAGGACTGATCAACACCCGTCAGAACCTGATCAAAAAGACACAAAAAGATTATCAGGCCAGCCAAAACAGGGCAGCCAAGCTCTCGAAAGACGCTCAAACACTTAAAGAACTGGTCGTAAAAATTCGTGCGGAGAATGAACGAATCAGAAAAGAAGAAGAAAAAGCCGCAAAAGTAAAAACCGTTGCCGCCGTCGCAAGGACAGCGTCTTCGCGCCCCCCTCCCATGCCTTCAAATTCTTCCGGTAACTGGCCTGTCGCCGGAACACTGAAAATCAGCTACGGGATGGAAGACGTCTACGGAGCAAAATCACAAGGTATCAAGATTGAAACCCGCCCACTGGCACTGGTGACAGCGCCCATGCCTGGGATTATCAGATTTGCAGGCCCGTTTAAAAATTACGGGAAGATTGTTATCATTGAACATGACGGCGGTTGGCATAGTTTAATCGGGGGAATGTCGGAAGTGAATGCGATCGTTGGGCAGACGGTTCAAAACGGCGAGCCTGTCGGAAAAATGTCATCGCCAAATGATCGGCAGGGGCTACTTTTATATTACGAATTGCGTTATAAAGGTAATCCTGTTAATCCTTCAAAGAAAATCAAGGGCCTGAGTTAAGCCATTAACAAAAAAACCGGAAAGACATTTTCATGATCCGTAATTCTTATCTGTTTCTTTTTATGTTCCTGACCCTGCAACTGCTTCCTGCATATTCATCCGCGCAGGAGCAGAGAATGGCCGGAACCCAACCTGAAGACACTCATCAAACGGAAAAAGATGATATTTACGACCACCTTAATTTATTTGGAAATGTCTTTGAACGTGTTCGTTCCCAGTACGTAGATGAGGTCAGTGACAAAGAACTGATCGAATATGCGATTAATGGCATGCTTTCCAGTCTTGATCCCCACTCTGCCTATCTAAACTCAGATGATTTTGCGGAAATGCGGGAGCAAACACGCGGTGAATTTGGTGGGCTCGGTATGGAAGTCACTATGGAAGACGGGTTTGTAAAAGTTGTCTCTCCCATTGATGACACTCCGGCTTACATTGCAGGAATTAAGGCTGGTGATCTGATTACCCATCTTGACGGCACGTCTGTTCTGGGACTATCCCTGCGAGAAGCCGTCGAAATCATGCGTGGGAAACCGGGAAGCAAAATAGAACTGACGATTGCCCGGGAAGGAGAAACCGAGCCTCTTTACTTCCCGATTACACGGGACATCATCCGCATTCGTCC
>CAKZKV010000284.1 GCA_937124505.1 uncultured Alphaproteobacteria bacterium | reverse complement strand
GTCGATCCCGATCAGGAGATCCCAGCGCGGGACAAGAACGGAACTGACCGTATCCCACACCCCAACAAATCTGATGGGCACGTCCTCGGCTCTGGTTACCTGACGAAATCCCCAGGCAATATTTAAATCGCCGTTCTGAGCGGCCCGCTTATAGGCCTTCAGGGCATATAAAGAGAGATTTTTCTGCTCTGGCCGTAACAGCCCCATCAAATGCAGAAAACCCGCCAGAACCCTGACCGTGTAGGCACCGCGGCTAAAACCAAACAGAAAAATACGATCACCCGGCTCGTAAGCGTCGATCAGGAACCGATAGGCATCAAGCACGTTCCCGTCAAGACCGGCGCCGGTTGCACGACAGAACACCTCTTTTGCTTTCTGGGAAAAAACCTGCCAGGAATTACTCGTCCCAATCGTGCCGATACCGGGATCATAGAAGACGACCTGTTTGTCATTCTTGTTCAAAATACGGTACAGTTTCAGGACATTGGAAAGATCTGTCTCAATCTCGTTGCCTGTCCCATCGCAACAAATAACGATATTTTTAGCTGTCATTGCCGAACTCCAATTTTCATCTCAACAAATTCCTTCACCGCCGTATAATCCGTCTTGCCACTTCCCAGAACCGGCATTTTGTCAATCAGCATAATATTTTTCGGCACGGACAGCTCGCTGATCCCATGTTTGGAAGCATACGCCGAGAGGTCCTCTTTCTTCGCCTGTTCGTGCATTGTTACCAGAACCAGTTGCTCGCCTTTCCGCGCATCGGGGATCGCAATCACAGCATGCGTCCTATCCGGATAGACCTTTTCCACCATGGCCTCGACACTGCTCAGGGACACCATCTCCCCGGCGATTTTAGCGAACCGTTTGGCGCGTCCTAAAATACGGATGAAGCCCTGCTCATCGACATCCACAATATCGCCCGTATCATGCCAGCCCTCCTCCGGCGGTTCCAGAACCCCGGGTTTGTCGGCCTTGTAATAACCAAGCATCACGTTGTCACCACGCACGTACAGACGTCCACCTTCCTCCACGCCCGGTACGTCTTCCAGCCTGTACTCCAGACCGGAGAGAAAACGCCCCACCGTTCCCGCCTGCATATGCATCGGTGAGTTGACGGCAATCACAGGAGAGGTTTCGGTTGCGCCGTACCCCTCCAGAATACGTACACCGAACTTCTCCATGTATGTCTGACGGGTTTCTTCCCTGACCTTCTCCGCCCCGGCGAAAATATAGCGCATGCGGTAAAAGTCATAGGCATTGGCCATACGGGCATAGCCCTTCAGGAAGGTATCCGTCCCGAACATAATCGTCGCATTGGCCGCATAGACCAGTTCCGGGACAATCCGGTAATGCAGCGGACTTGGATATAAAAATGTCTTCACGCCCGACAGGATCGGTAACAGCGTCCCGCCTGTCAGACCAAAGGAATGGAACATCGGCAGACAGTTAAATACAATGTCCTGGCCATTGAAATCCACACGGGAAGACAATTGCACGATATTGGTCATGAGGTTCCTGTGGCTAAGCACCACACCTTTCGGCGCGCCTTCGGAACCGGATGTAAACAGAATCACCGCCGGGTCTTCCGGTTTGACCTCACATTCACGATGCGCCACCTTCGGCGATTTAATCAGGCCGTAAAACTTGTCACTGAGGCTGATTTGCTTGCGCAAATCTTCCAGATAAACAATTGCGACCTTGTTTTCCAGCTCCCTGATCAGGTCCTCCAGACGGCCCATTTCGATAAACCGCCGCGACGTAATGACCTTATTGATTTTTGCCGTCTGACAGGCAGAGGAGACGGCCTTTGGCCCGGCAGAGAAATTCAGCATGGCCGGAACCCGTCCAAACGCCTGCAAGGCAAAGAACGTCACAACCGCGCCCACCGAGTTCGGCAAAAGCAGCCCGACATTTTCGCCCTTATCGGTCATGGCTTCAAATTTCTTGCCCAGAACCACGGAACTGCGCAGGAGTTTTTTGAATTTCAATGGTTTGAATTCTGCGTCCTCGGCAATCACCGCATTGCGGCCATTGACATATTTTGCTTTCAGCAGCGCTTCATAAAGGGTCTGCTCACGATCGCTTGTCAGATACATCATTTCTTCCATGACGTCATAAAGCTGGCGGGCGGCGGCGGCGCGGCGCTTCCGGCCTTTCAGTTCGTCATCAATCCTGAATTTCATCGGCGGCAGGATCGTAATGGTAATTTTCGGGAAGTTAATCAGCGGGACTTTCCCTTTCAGACGCGCAAAGGGCGTATGCTGTACGCCGTCCAGACGTACGGGTAAAATCACCGCCTCTGCCTTGTCCGCAATCATCCCCGGCCCCTCATAAATCTTCATCAGGGCTCCGGTTTCCGTCAGGCGGCCTTCCGGAAAAATAACGCAGTGTTTGTCTTTTTCCACTTCCTTGATCAGGGATTTCACCGAAAACGGATTGGTCGGATCAAGCGGGAAAAAGTCAACCAGCCGCAGAAAAGGTTTGACCAGCGGCCATTCCGCCACAAAGCTGTTGACAGCAAACATCGGCTTGCCCGGAAGAAACGCGGCCAGAAGCGGCGGATCGAGCAAGGCCACGTGATTGGACACAATCACCGCGCGCGGGCCGGCCTTCTCATAATTTTCAAGCCC
>CAKZKV010000283.1 GCA_937124505.1 uncultured Alphaproteobacteria bacterium | reverse complement strand
GAGATAAAGTAATATGGCAAAACAAATAAAAATGCATAATTTTTAAAATTAATATAAATACGCTTAATCAGCTTAAACAGTGATCGTTGGTTCTTTGACATATCGATTTATAATATTAACATATTGAGCAACCAAGTTAATAGAGAGCTTTGTGACAATATGGATGTAGCCTTGGTCTTTACCATCAAGGTAAAGAGTCTTGACCCGGTTAAAATCCCTGAGATAATTATCAACAGCATAGATGGTGTGATTGGTCTCTTTGGCAACAGTTAACGGGTCTTTCTTTTCCACCACATGTTTGTAAACAATTTGCTTTTTGTGGGTTATACAAGGGCCCATATCCTGTAAGTTGCCGGGATGGGGAAGTTCAACTTTGTGCTTTTCCTCATAGCTTTTTCTAATAGAAGAGGCGTCTTGAAAAGACATGGCAAGCAACAGGCTAACATCTCTCATCGAAAGCAAAGCCTCTTGTGCATAAGCTTCCTTTAGTATCCGTGCCACTACATTTTGTTTATGTTCAAATATTTTTAACCCGTTTTCAAGTTTAGAAATATCATCATCATTAACCAGGGTAAGGATAACAGGGACAAGCTTCATGTTTTTTGAATCTGCCCTGGTGTCTTTATGAATGGCATTCCATAGGACTTGTCCAGGTTTTAAGGTATTGATATCTCTATTATTTTCCTTGAAGATTTTAATGAGTTCATCGGCAATAAAGCTTCGAATATTAGGACCAAAAGATTTTTCAAACTCTGTTTTGAAAAAATTTTCAATTGCAGGTTTCAAGAACCTTTTATGAGCAGATTTATAGTGTTTAACTGAATTGGGAACAGGTAACATATTGTATTTTTTTATTGGTTTAACATTCTCTTTTTTTTAAAAGACTTTTAAGTTCCTCCTTTCGCGAAGGAACGATGTCCGAGTGGGCTTTAATGTCGATATACTCTTCTGCCAGGTGTTTAGATATCTTGGTCAAAAAAGCAATAGTATGAACATCATACCCGTCGTTCATAAGTACCACAACCTGTTTAAATTTACGCACATAATTATTTATCGCCTTTACGCTGTGATTCGTTTTGCGGGAAATATCAGTGTATTCACTTCCTTTCACCCATTCTTTAATGATTAGAGAGCGGTGAGATAGTGTACGCCCCATATCTTTAATAGTAGAGCGCAATGGAACAAATATCCCCTGCTCTCTTAAATCTTTAAGGTCGCGTATAATAGTCCGTTCACCACAGCAAAATATACGATTGGCAATATCTTCTACCGTAAGCAGGCCGCCTTGCATAAAAGCCTCAGTACTGATACGGCTTAACCGATGCTGCCTAAGGGCAATTATACCCTGCTCTTTTTTAATGGGCAAATCTTCTTTGTCGTCATTTATTGTCAGGGCAACACTAACCTTTGTTGCATTATCCAGCTTTGTTGATGGAAAATCTTCAGCTGAGATAACAATGAATTTTGCTTTACCCGGTGCCAATTCTGCAGAAGAATCAAAGAAGTCTCCATAGACTTTATGAACAGTGTCCAAAACGGCTCTTGCTTCAAAATTAGAACAATTTAGCCCATTAATAATATCATTAATAAATTGATTATCCAGACTTTTTGCTTCAAGACGATCCCATTTTTTAAGTGAAGAATTGTTAATCATAGCGATAAAAAAATTAAGTGTTCAAATGTGCTGATATAATAAAATATCCGCTTCCCGATGGAGATGTTTTTCGGTCGGGCTACGCCCTCCCTTCAAACATCTCCATCGGGAAAAACCTGAATCAAATATTATAAAACAATACGTCAGAGAACAAAGATATATTAAATCCACCTTTATGCCAGATGGCACAAAGATAGGAGTCCAATAGAATATAGAACCGTTCTGCAGATCACCGATTGAAATTTAATCCATAGAAATAATCGAACCGGGACAAAAATGGACAAAAATGGACAAATCATGGACAAGTGAGGGCTTCGCTTTGAGCGAAACCCTCACTGAAGGTCTCTGGTTTTTTACCTATTGTTTGATTTTCCATCGCGGCGAATTTT
This sequence comes from uncultured Alphaproteobacteria bacterium, assembly GCA_937124505.1. GTDB lineage: Bacteria > Pseudomonadota > Alphaproteobacteria > Micavibrionales > Micavibrionaceae > JACKIP01. Next base: position 590 of record CAKZKV010000283.1, on the reverse strand, counting down.
CTTTTTATGGTTTCTGAATCTACCATAATGTAACTCCCAACGGAGTTTTTGTGGAAAATGCCATTATCTTGCTACCGATATAATACGCCAAACGGCGTTATCATCAATTTATCTAAGGGGTTCGCAACATTGTGAACCCGTAGCGATCGTGGCGGGATATTTTTCAAACCGGAAAGGTGGCGAGTCATGACTGAGGAGGTTTTTTCCATTTCCCGTTCGACCGGCTGGATCGTCGTGATCGTGCTGGGAATTCTCTGGGTCGGTCTCGGGGTCAGCTTCGACTTCATCGAGTACTGGATGCTGCTCGCCACTTCTGCGATCCAGGCGGTGGCCTTCTCCTTCCTGGTGCCGGCCCGGATGGCGCTGACGGGCGAAGTCGTCGGTCGGTCACTCCTGCCGAACGCGATCATCCTCGGCCAGGTCACGATCAACGGCTCCCGGGTCATCGGTCCGGCCTTCGCCGGCATCTTCATCGGCGTCTCGTGGATCGGCGTGGCCGGCGTCTACTACGTCTCGGCGGCGCTCTCGGTCATGGCGTTGCTGCGCTGCTTCGCGTTGCCGCCCGGACTCCCGAAGGGCGATCGCAGCGA
>CAKZKV010000282.1 GCA_937124505.1 uncultured Alphaproteobacteria bacterium | reverse complement strand
AGCGGCATCAGGCGGGAAATCACGCCGGCCCCGATCACGGGAATGGCGCGGAAAAGGATGACATCCGCGATGGCAAACATCAAGGCCTGGCAAAACAGGAATAGATAAAAATAAGGATTGTCAGGCAGCCCGTATATGACAACGAAAGGAAGCGTAACCACGATACAGGCGACTTTGCACCAGATCGCCAAAGACAAACCTTCTATTTTATGCTTTTCCTGCAGAAGCATGATCGCAGCCGTTGTGATTGCTGCTCCTAGCCCCAATAAAGCCCAAAAAGGAAGAAACATGGTTTGCTAATTTCTGTGATCCTGATTATATATAGGGGCTTATAGTTACATTTCATGTTTATGTCGAGGTTTATATCTGATGAAGTTTTTACGTTACCTGTTTGTATTGATGATTTTGAGTGTACCCGCCCACGCGCAGGGCATTGCCGTTGCGGATGCCGATTATCTGATGAATGAAACCTCTGCGGCGAGAGACATCAAAGAGCAATTGAAGACCCAAACGGAGAAATTTCAGCAGGAATACAAGACAACCGAAGCTGTCCTTAAAAAAGAGGAAAAAAGCCTGTTGGAAAAACGGCCCAATCTGACTGAAGCGGAGTTTAAAAAACAGATTGAAGCGTTTCAGAAGAAAATGGCCGATGAAAGCAAAAAATTTCAGAATAAAAAGGCAAAGCTGGACAAAGCCTTTCAGGAAGCCCTGAGAGAATTGCAAAAAGAAGTGGGCCTGACGATTCAGGAAATTGCGCGCGAAAAAGAGATCGTTTACGTATTATCCAAGAAAGACGTGCTATTTGCTGCTGCCGGGCAGCCTGATCTGACGGAAGACGTTCTGAAACGTCTGAATGAAAAGACAAAGACAATACCCGTTTCCATTAAGTAAGACAGGCTGAAAACGTCATGGCCGATACAGATTTCTTTACCAATAAGGGGCCGTTCAGCCTGTCGGAGATTGTCGCCAGAACAGGGGCAAAAATCTATAGCGACAAGATAGATCAAAACATACAAGTTGTGGATGTTGCGCCGCTGGATCAGGCGGGGCCGAACCACCTCTCCTTTCTGGATAATGTCAAATACAAGGACCAGTTC
>CAKZKV010000281.1 GCA_937124505.1 uncultured Alphaproteobacteria bacterium | reverse complement strand
TTCGAAGATTTTAGCAATTTCAAACTTTTAACTTGAAACCAATCATAGGAGAAAAAGCATATGAACCTTTCCGCCCTGAAAATGACCTTCTTTATCCTTGTTCTGCTCGGTGTTGTCGGATCTATGGCCTATACGTTCATGCGCAAAGACATGTTCCCGGGAGAACGGGGGCATGATCCCGTCGTTTATACCTCTGACGATTGCAAAAACGAACTGGTTTGCGACAAGGCCAGTTTGTTTGCAGAGGGGCAGAGAAACGATATTGCGACCTATCATGCAACATTGCTGCAGGAAGATGATATTGATTATCGCGTTTTGACGGTTTCAATGACGCAGGATATCAATCTTCTGGCGCATCAGCAGTTCATGGACATGAAGGTTGGTCAGCGCAGCAAATCGGGACGGGGGCTCTTGCTGGTGATCGCTATCGGGAATTTTGAGGGCGGCGGTGAAGTGCGACTGGAAGTTTCCGCCGGGCTGGAGGGGGTCTATACCGATGCGTTTGTATCTTATATTCAGCACCGCCAGATGGTTCCGTTTTTCAAGGCTGGGCGTGTGGCTGACGGCATTCTGGCCACCACGGAAATGATTGTCACCCGTGCGATAGAGGCAAAAGAAGGCAAGGAATTCTCGCCACCTATGAAAAGTGTTTCGACGGGTGCGGGCGCGGCCAATTCGGCACAAATTGGGGCAGGGGAAGATACGTCCCTGAAACAAAAAGCCGCGCCGAAACTGGAGGGCTTGCAAGGTGCGTCCCCGCAGCAAATTCTGGATTTATATACGTGGACTCTGGAACAACGCAACGCAAATCCGGATCTTGATATTTACACCAGGGCGACACGTCAGTGGAAAAAGACGTGGGTTGTGACACCCGCGCAGATGAACAACGAGTTTCAATCCCTGAAGCGGTGCGGCAAAGGTGAAACAAAAATCAAAGGGAATTATGCGGTGATCCGTTTCGGGCCGCCCAAAAGCAAACGCGAGTGTAACCCGTTCTTTTTTGAAAAGGAAGATGGCGTCTGGCGGATGAATTTCCTGATGCTGATGAAAGCGGTGCGCTTCAATCACCGCAATGAATGGCATTTTGATCTCTCAACCAAGCACCCCTACGGCTTTGCCTTTACGGACTGGAGCTTTGACCGGTATGGCTTTCCGCATTAAAGAAAAAGGCTCGCTTCGGCAGGGAACCAGTTGCTTGTACAGGTTCTCAGCTTTGCGTTTATTTTTTTTGGTTTTATTCGCGCTATAATTGTTCTAAATTTTTTTATATTCCTGTGCTAATATAATTTTCAGATAGGACAATCATAGTAATAAATTTAGTAAATCTCGCTATAAAATGATTTTTAAACTCAAATTATTATAAGGATATCGGAGGAAATTATGGTGGCAGGTATCATAAGCTTAAATTCCAAATCATCTCAGTCAAAAAGCGCCAGAGAAATGGCAGGTATTCTTGCAGCATTGGATCGTTCCAATGCAACAATTGAATTTCAGATGGATGGAACGATCATAACAGCAAATGCCAATTTTCTAAAGGCAATGGGCTATACATTGGATGAGGTCAAAGGGCAGCATCATCGTATGTTTGTGGATCCAGAAGAACGTAATAGTTCGGAATATAAGGAGTTTTGGGCTGCTTTAAATCGTGGTGAATTTTTTGCACGTGAGTTCAAGCGTTTTGGCAAGGGAGGAAAAGAGGTCTGGATTGAAGCTTCTTATAACCCCGTTCTGGATGGAAGTGGCAAACCCTACAAAGTTATAAAATATGCAACAGATATCACTGCAAAAAAACTTGAGCAGGCAGAGTTAAGCGGGCTTGTTTCAGCGATCAACAGATCCCAGGCGGTTATTCATTTTGAACTGGGCGGGACGATTATTACGGCCAATGAAAATTTCCTGAAAGTCATGGGATATAGCCTGCAGGAAGTGAAGGGAAAGCATCACAGTATGTTTGCTGAGCCTGAATTTGCAGCCAGTGAAGAGTATAAACATTTTTGGGAAGACCTGCGTGCCGGGAAATTTCAGGCGGCGCAATATAAGCGTATTGGAAAAAATGGGAAAGAAGTCTGGATTGAGGCTTCATACAATCCGATTCTGGACATGAACGGCAAGCCTTTCAAGGTTGTGAAATTTGCAACTGACCTGACGCCCCGTAAAGAAGAAAATCTCCTGCTGGCAAATAACTTTGAGGAAAATGTTCAATCTCTTGTCCAGACTGTGGCTTCTTCTGCAACAGAATTGCAGGCGACCGCGCAAGGTCTGGCGGCAGCTGCAGAAGAGACCAGCATCCAGTCCAATACGGTTGCGTCTGCAACAGAAGAGCTTTCAGCTTCCGTGAATGAGATTTCCGGGCAGGTTGGAAACTCGGTTAAAATCGTTGATCAGGCAGTTGAAGAGGCGAAGAAATCAGAAGAACTTGTTGCGGGGCTCGTTGATGCTGCGGTCAAAATCGGTGAGGTTACTGCACTGATTTCGGATATTGCAGACCAGACGAATTTGCTGGCGCTGAACGCCACGATTGAGGCAGCAAGGGCCGGGGAAGCCGGTAAGGGATTTGCTGTTGTTGCATCGGAAGTTAAAGCGCTTGCTGCAGAAACGGCCAAGGCTACGGAGGAAATAGAAGGTCAGATTTTAGGTATTCAGGATGTCAGTCGATCAACTGCCGATGCGATCAAGAATATTACGAATGTCATTGGTGAAGTGAGTGGTATCAGTACGGCCATTTCCGGCGCGGTGGAAGAGCAATCCGCCGCAACGCAGGAAGTTTCCTCCAATATTATGGGGGTGCAGACGGCTGCCAATGAAACGGGAGAGTCCTCTGCAACAATGTTAGAAGTTGCGCAAGGATTGTCGCAGCAATCCGAGGATTTGAAAGCGCGTGTCACAGAGTTTCTTGATAAAGTTCGTAAGATGTAGAGACATCAGTGAAGTCTATTTCACTTTATAAAGCCCCGGTCTTTCGCGGACAGGTTCGTAGGGAACGTCGAGACCCATAATATTCTCACAGCCGCCTAGAAACAGGTATCCGCCTTTATTGATCTTGCTGGCGATGTTGTTGAGGGCCTGGGCTTTGGTGGTGCTGTCAAAATAGATCAGGACGTTGCGGCACATTACAATGTCAAACTTTCCGGGATAGCTAAGTGGGCGCAGCAAATTACCTTCCTGAAATTTGACGTTGTTTCTGATATGCTGCTTGATGCGCCAGTTCTGGCCGTCTTGTTCAAAATATTCGACCATCTGCTGGATGGTCAGGCCTCTTTGTATTTCGAACTGGTTATACTCGCCTCTTTCCGCTTTTTTCAGGATGTCTTTTGAAATGTCGGTTCCCAGAATCTCGTATTTCAGACCCGGTTTTGTTTTGAGGTATTCGCCCATTGTGATGGAAATGGAGTAGGCTTCCTGACCACTGGAGCAGGCCGCGGACCATATGCGTATAGTTTTGTCACCCTGTTTGGATTGTTCCAGTTCCGGAAGTATCTCTTTCAGGCGTTCAAACGGTTTTTTATCGCGGAAGAAAGAGGTTTCATTGGTTGTCATGGCCTCTATAACGGCCTGTGTGGCTTGCGTATCTTTTGACGTTCGCAGGTAGCTTGTGAAAGAGGCCAGTCCGTCATGGCCAAGACTGGAAGCAATCGGTGTAAGCCGTGATTCAATCAGGTAGTTTTTCTCAGGAGTCAGGGACAGGCCGGATGTCTGGTATAAAAGGTCTTTGTAAAAATTGAAATCGGTATCACTAACGGCCATGTTTTTTCTCTATTTTTTAAATACGTCCAGAATGTGGGCGGTTATTTTTTCGTCTGGTAAAATTGCGCTGCAAATGCCTGCTTCGGCCACGGCCTTTGGCATGCCCCACACAACCGAGGAGGCCTCATCCTGTGCGATGACATGTCCTCCCGCTTCGACAACCTGTTTGGAGCCGATCAGGCCGTCATTGCCCATCCCGGTCAGAATAACGGTATAAATACGCGATCCATATAGTTTGATCAAACTGCGCAGCATCGGGTCAACAGACGGGCGGCAGAAATTCTCTGGTGGTTCTTCACTTAACTTGATAACTGTCTCCATCCCTTCCTTGACTAGCAGCATGTGATAGCCACCGGGGGCGACATAGATGCAGTTGTCACGGATCTTCATGCCATTTTCACCTTCAAAGCATTCAATTCCTGTCACTTTGGCGATCTGGTCTGCCAGTAATTTTGTGAATTTAGGTGGCATGTGTTGTGTGATAACAATGGGGACACCCAGATTGTTTAGCCCGGACAGAACCTTTAGCAAGGCATTTGGCCCGCCAGTGGAACTGCCGATGGCGAGAATGCCTGGTTTTGATGTGAGCTTGGAAGGCGCATATTTGATTTCGACCGGGGTTGCGGGGAGTCCTGTTTTCCTGCGAATCTTTTCCCGGCCCAATGACAGAACGGTGCGGATCAAGGTTTCTGAAAAACTGTTATTTCCACGGAGGGCATCTGCCCCTGTCGGTTTCAGGATGCACTCGGACGCCCCCATGGACAAAGCCTTCAGCGAAATGTCCGCACCATGATCGGAAAGGGTGGAACAGATAATGACTTTTGCGTTTTTTTTCTTTTCCAGCAGCAGGGGCAGGGCGGCAATGCCGTCCATGACCGGCATTTCAATATCCAGAATAATCACATCCGGGTCTAATCTTTCCACGTTATCAACCGCTTGCCGGCCATCGCAGGCCGTGCCAGTGAGTTCTATCTCCGGGCATCCGCGTAATATTTGCTTGATGATCGCCCGAATGGCCGCGGAATCTTCCACGAGCATGACTTTGACTGACTGTCCGGAGCCGGGGGTTTGTGTATTGTGCTGTATATTCATTGATGTGGAGTTTCTAGTCTTCCTGCCATAGACCGTGGCTTTCAAGTTTGTCTTTAACAATTTCCTTGTCAAACGGCTTCATAATAAAATCATTCACGCCCGCCGCCAAGGCTTCCTGAATGTGAGCCATATCATGCTCGGTCGTGCAGAAGAAAACAGTTGGCAGGCCGCCATTTTCCATTGCCCTGAGAGTCCTGAGAAATTCAATGCCGGTCATGACCGGCATGTTCCAGTCCAGCATAATAAGGTCGGGCAGCGCTTCCTTGCTGCGGGTCAGCGCGACCTCTCCATTTTCGGCTTCCCGGCATTCATAGCCGAGGCCTTGCATGATTTCGCGCACCAGTTTTCTGATAACAACGCTATCGTCAACAATAAGACAGGATTTCATGAGTCGGGTTCCTATAAAATGTGAGTGTCCTGATTATACATGATCCGTATGAATAATTTTATCCGTATCAAGCATGAGTATAATTTCTTTTTCTTCCTGATAAACGCCGTTAATAACACTCCTCCAGGAGGCGTCGAGTGTGAGAGGCGGGTCTTCTATTTTGTTGGTATTCAGAGTGACGACCTCCCCGACCTGGTCAACCATAATGCTGTAAAGTTCGTGGTCGGATTCGATAACAATATTCATGGATTCCTGATTTTCGGTCGCGCTCTGGCCGTTCCTGATACGCTTTCGCAGGTTAATAGCGGTGACAATTCTGCCGCGCAGGTTCATGACGCCTTCGATGTAAGGCTCTGACAGGGGAACGGACGTGAGTGCATGTGTTTGCAGGATATCCTGAATGGTCAGAATGGGGACGCCAAATTTTTGATTGTCTAGATATAACGTCAACACCTGTATATGTCCATTCGCAGCAATTTTGTCAGCCATTGACCGTCTCCTCGTTGATCAGTGTTCCTTGATTTGCAAAGCTGGTGCCGTTTATGACGTCTGCAGCATTTTCATTGATAATAATGCTGCCCAGAACGTTGCCGTGGCTGTCATTGTCAATTTCACCATAATACTTTGTGACGTCCAGAATTTGATCGACCATTAGCCCGGCGTTCTTGCCTTCATGTTTCAGGATGATCAAAGGTCTGGTTTTAGACTCAACGGCGTTCGTGTCGATGTTAAACACGGGCATTAAATGATCAAGGTATTGTATTACCTGATTTCCCTTGGCGTATTCGATCTTGTCGATGGTGATTTCTTCCAGACGTGACACCATGTCCAGAGGGACAGCTTTCATTGTATTATTGCCCGCACGAAACAGCAGAAGAAGTGTTTCCGGCCCTTGATCTGTGTGCTGCGTCTGCTCCTCTTCATGGCTTTCAACCACGTCCTGAATACCAACGGTTTTCAGGATGCCGACCGGATCGAGAATCATAATCACATTCCCGTCCCCCAGGATTGTGTTCCCTGAAAAAACCGCAATGTTTTTAAGGTTTTTGGCGAGGGGTTTCACGACGATCTCTTCAAATTCATAAACATCATCCACAATCAATCCAAACATGTAAGACCCGACTTTGGTCACGACGATATACTTGGACTTTTTATCTTCCGCCTCTTCCAGTCCGAATAAATCTGACAGGCAGACCAGCGGCAATAGCTGTTCGCGCAGTCGCAGGACAGGTGTTCCATTAATGTTTTCAATGTCGTTTGTTTGCATGCCGATGCGGACGAGTTCCGAAACCGCGAGTTGCGGGATTGCAAAGCGCTGGCCGCTGACTTCAATGATCAGGGAGGACATGATGGCCAGAGTAAGCGGGATGCGAATTGTGAAGGTTGTGCCGACATCCTCTTCGGACCGCATTTCAATAGAACCGCCAATTTTTTCAATATTACTGCGCACTACATCCATGCCGACGCCGCGACCGGAAACGGAGGTCACTTTTTCGGCGGTTGAGAAACTGGCATTGAAAATAAACTGCTGAATCTGCTTGGTGGTCATTTCCTCCAGTTCATCAGGCGTGGCCAGCTCTTTTTCGAGTATTTTTTTCTTGATTTTTTCTGTGGAGAGGCCTTTCCCGTCATCAGAGATTTCAATATTGATATGTCCGCCCTGGTGGTAAGCATTCAAGACCACCTTGCCTGTCGGGTTTTTGCCTTTTGCAATTCGTTCTTCCGGTAGTTCGATTCCATGATCGGCAGAGTTTCGAACCATATGGGTTAGAGGATCCTTGATCAGGTCAAGAACCTGACGGTCAAGTTCCGTGTCCTGGCCGTGCATTTCCAAATCAACCTTCTTGCCCAGTTCGTGGCTGAGATCGCGTATAATTCTTGGTAATTTGGCCCATGCATTGCCGACCGGCTGCATGCGTGTTTTCATCACACCTTCCTGCAATTCAGAAACAACAAGGTTCAGTCTTTGCAAAGAGCTTAGGTATTCGTCATTGTTACTTTGACGTGCAATCTGTAATAACTGGTTGCGGGTCAGAACCAGCTCACTCACAATGGTCATGAGATTTTCCAGAACATCCACGGCAACTCTCAAAGACCCCGTTGATGTTGATTTTGCTGCGGCAGCTTGTTGCTCTTTTGGATTTGCTGCGTTTTCTGCGGCCTTGTCCTGTGGCTCTTCGGCCTCCAACTCTTCTGATTCCGGCTCTTTTTCTTCTTCTTCTTCATGAAAAATTTCGAATTCGTCAGAAGATGTTTCAGTAGGAGGTGTCTCAGCAGAGGGTGATGTTTCATCTCCTCCAATATCTTCGCCATTGTAGGCCGCCTGCAGTTTTGCAAGCAGGGCGGTATCGTCTCCGCTCGGCTCCTCTCCGGTTGTTTCAATGGCAGACACAATTTCCTTGATTTTGTCGAAGGATTCGAAAATCAGGGTCACATAGGCCGGTTTGACCTCCAGTTTTTTGTCACGAAATAATCCGAGAACGTCCTCTCCCTTATGGGCGATTGATTCCAGCCTGCTCAGCCCCAGAAATCCGCAGGTTCCCTTGATGGTATGCAGGACCCGGAATATTCTGGCGATCAACTCTTCATCATTTGGATTTTGTTCCAGAGTCACAAGATCATTATCGAGTTCTTCCAGATTTTCATTGGTTTCTGCAATAAATTCAGCAATAATTTCGTCCATAGTCTGTTTTCCGTAAGGCTTTTAAATTCAAGTGGTTAGTTATTGTCTGACTTAGAATTTGTCTTGAAATAATTCTAAAGAAATTAGGTTAAAAAACAATCAATACTCTTTCTATTTTCATTTTTTGTGAAAAACCATGGGTTGTATTTTGTATGAAAAAAGTCTCTTCATGTATTTCTTCATATTAGGAAACCATGCTATTCTTTTTCGTGTGATGAATTAAAGGTTTAATAAGGATTGTCAGTAATAATAAGGTTGACTTTGATCAAAGTGTAACAGGCATTATAGTATTAAACTCAAAGAAATTGGACTCTGAACGCATGCAAATAAACCCGATTGATTATGTTTTAGTTGTAGATGACAGTGCCAGTATGGTGAAGATCGTCAGTAATATTATCGCCAAGCTGGGATATAAAAACATAGACACGGCCTCATGCGGGGCGGAAGCCTTGCAAAAAATACGTCAAACGTCATACAAACTCATTCTCTCGGACTGGAATATGGAGCCGATGACAGGGCTGGAATTTCTACAAAATGTGCGAAAAACGCCGAATGCGCCGACTGCCAGTGATGTGAAGTTCATGCTGATTACCGCGGAATCCAAGCCGGAAAATATTATTGCAGCAAAGCAGGCGGGGGTCAGCGGGTATGTGGTTAAGCCTTTTACTGCGGACACCCTGAAAGCAAAAATAGAAGCTCTTTAAAATAAAAACAAAGTTGGGATTATTCCGATGACGGATCTAGATAAAGAAACATATTCTGCCGCAGAAGTCAGAGTTATTATTGAGGCTCATAAAAAAGAAGAAGCCGTCTTGAAGCAGCATCTGGCACAATTGGCGCACCACATTGAGCAGGAGCAAAAAAAGCCCCATGATCAAGCCCCTGCGCCTGTTCCTTCTGCTGCTCCTGATATGAGTATTGCGATTCAAGAAGTGAAAGAGGTTGAGCGCCACGTCAAAAAATCTATTGATAAGGTAATTGCCAGAGCCGAGAAGATTGAAAAGTTGCTGGGTAACTTTGTTTTTGCGGGAAAAGATACTCTGGTCGGCGAAATTATAAAAATATATGAAGATTGCAATGTGCAGGATCTGACCTCTCAGAGAGTCAAAAGGGTTTTGGAGCTGCTGGGGGATGAGGAAACTCTCAAAAAGAAAAAGTCTGCGACGACTTCTGGGGGCGTTGAACTGGAGCATGGCCCACAATTGCCGGAAAACGCAATGTCTCAGGAGGATATTGATAAAATGCTGAGTAGCTTGTGATTTTTTATTGCAGGTGCTTTTCTATCGCGATTTTCAACAGTGATTTGAGTTCTTCTGCCTGTTCCCCGATACTTTCCTTGATATGCGTTTTGAATGTCATTCTGATGACCTTCAGGTGCGCCTCGATAATGGCTTTTTGCGCATCTGTCCGGATGGTCATTTTGGTGCAAAAATTATAGAGGGATTCACCGAAATCAGCCATTAGATCATATTGAAACGTGCGGGCGACATCTTTGACGTTGTGGGCATAGTTAATAAATATGCGCTGAAGGATTTCGGTGTCTGCTTCGCTTTCAGATTCCAAAATCTGGCTCCATGTTTGTTCCAGATTCTGGATCAGGGCTTCTGTTTCATCGTAGTAGTGTTTTTCCTGATCATTAATGACAGCTTGCGCCTGCCGGACGGCGAGGGGGGCAATGTAGCCGACAGACTCATCATTTAAATCTCCGCCAGCCTTCATTTTCAGAAAGTTCAGCCTGTACCAGATTTTAATCTTTTCTGTTTCACTCGAGTTGTTCATGGTCCTCCTCTATATCGCTTGCTGACGTTTTTCTACGTTCTTCGCCGATATATTTTTCATTCTTGCGCCTGCGGTCCGGCCCAAAAAAGCCGGGGGCCTGAATAAAGGGGCGTGGTTTGTCGATAACATATAAAATTCTGTTGGCCAGTTTCTGGGCGGAGACGGGCTTAACCAGAATTTCCGTGGCGCCGTAATTACGTGCCTTATTGACCAGGTCTTCGCTGGTGTAGGCACTACATACAATGACCGGCAAAAACTGAATGACGTCGATTTTATGAGACCGGATCCATGACAGGAGTTCCGAGCCATCTCCCTCCGGCATCAGCCAGTCGGTGATGACGACATCTATATTGTGAGAAGATTTCGCGGCGTTATATTGCAGGAGTTTTTGTTTGGCTTCCGCGATGTTATGGACGGCAAAGACCTGATTGATCCCCATGGCCTTCAACGCCGAAGCAATAATGCTGCGGATAAACTGAGAGTCCTCAACAATCAGGACTTTGAAAAAAGACAGGTCATAAGGATCTGTTCTGGAGTTAGGATCGGAAGGTTCCATGCGTCAGGTGATTCGTCCAATATCAATAACAATTGATATTATCATATCATGTATAAAGGCCGGAGTTTATATATTTATCTTACCATACCTTATTGTGCATGATTCTCCGCTCAAGGAGGAGAATGTTCCATCTGATCCCCTAAGAACTTTCTCATTTCCGGGTCTCCCTCATTTCTGATTGTTAAGTCTAATGAACAGGATTTACAGCCTCTAAAACCCATATTTGCCATACAATATTTTTGATCGCTGGATTCGTTTTTAGATTTTTCAATAGATTTTGTGATTAATGCCCTTTCAACGCCCCATACAACATCCATATCTTCTTTGATTTCTGCAAAATAATATTGTGTGCTCCTCAAATGTTCCCACATGGTTAAAACAGATTCTTTATTAGACAGTATTGTAAAGTCACGATCTTTTTCAGGATAATAATGGCATTCTAATTTGTCCTTAAAGTCTTTGCAGGAGCGTTTGGGGATCACATAGTACCCAGCCATTGTTAGAAAAAAATGTTCTGTAATACGCCACTTGAGGTTTTTTGTTCCCCCAAAATAATACATTAAAATATCTGTCGGGTATTTTTGGGCATAAACACCTTTTTCGTTTGAAAGACTTTCGGAACCAGAATCTAATGTGATAGGGCCCTGCCAGTCTAAAGTGATATCTAATCCCATGTGGATGTTTCTCTTTTCATTAATGCGCCTCCGCCCAGGATTTTCCCCAGCCGGCTTCGGCCACCAGCGGCACGTCAAATGACGTGATGGATTCCATGATGTCCCTGATCTGCTTTGCCCGTGCCTCTACCTCTTGCTCCGGGATTTCGAAAATCAGTTCGTCATGCACCTGTAGCAGCATTTTCGCCGCGCCAAGCTCTCCCGCCTCCTGTACGTGCCAAAGCTTGATCATCGCTTTTTTAATGATGTCTGCTGCCGTTCCCTGAAGCGGGGCGTTGATGGCGGCGCGCTCCGCTCCCTGACGCTTCATCGGGTTTTTATCGTTAATCGACGGGGTATAGCATTTCCGTCCATAGAGCGTTTTGACATAGCCTTGCCGTCGCGCCTCTTCTTTTATTTTCTCCATAAAGTCCTGCAACTCCGGATAGCGGGCGAGATAGGCGCGGATGAATTCATTGGCTTCCGAAGCCTCAATGCCCAGTTGTTTGGCCAGACCCCAGCCGGATATTCCGTAAATAATTCCGAAGTTAATGGCCTTGGCCCGGCGGCGAATCTCTGGTGTCATTTCGTTCAGTGGCACGTCAAACACCTGCGAGGCGGTCATGGCATGGATATCATCCCCGTTTTTGAAGGCCTGTTTCAATGCTTCGATCCCGGCCATTTCCGCCGCCAGCCGCAATTCAATCTGTGAATAGTCAACGGAGAGCAGCACATGCCCCTTTTCCGCGATAAAGGCCTCCCGGATTTTGCGTCCCTGTTCTGTGCGGATCGGGATGTTTTGCAAATTCGGGTCAGACGAGGACAATCGCCCCGTTGACGTGCCCACCATGGAAAAGGAGGTATGAACACGCCCTGTTTCAGGGTAAATCACCTCCTGCAACGCGTCCGTATAGGTGGATTTCAGCTTGGCCAACTGGCGGTATTCCATCACTTCCTGAACGATTGTTTCCCCGGCATCTGCCAGTTTCTCCAAAGTGGAGACATCTGTTGACCAGTCCCCGGTTTTGGTTTTCTTGCCGCCCTGCAGGCCCATTTCTTCAAACAAAACAACGCCGAGCTGCTTCGGGGAGGCAACATTAAACTCATGTCCGGCCAGTTTATGAATATTTTCCTCATGGATGCGTAGCTGTTTCCCGAACTCATCGGAAAAGCGTTTGAGTGTCACCGGGTCAACCTTGATCCCCTGATACTCCATACCGGCGATGACCGGCACGAGAGGCCGCTCAATGTCCTCATAAACAGAGGTCATGTGTTCCTGTGTCAGGCGTGGTTTTAAGGCCTGATGCAGGCGTAAGGTCACGTCCGCGTCTTCCGCTGCATAGGTCAGGGCTTTATCCAGCGGGACGAAATCGAAGGTCACGGCCTTCTTGCCCTTACCAGCTACCTCTTCAAATTTCAGCGGCGTATGCCCCAGATATGCTTCGGACAGAGCGTCCATATTATGCCGCACCGTATGCCCGTCCAGCACGTAAGACATCAGCATGGTATCATCAACCGGGCTGACATTGATGCCGTGTGTTTTCATGATCTGCACATCATATTTGGCGTTTTGCGCGACTTTCAGAATAGACGGGTCTTCCATGACAGGTTTCAGAAGATCAATGGCCCGTTCCAGTGGCACTTGCGTCATGTCTTGTGTCTCATTTCCGCCCAGCAAATCCTGCTCCGGTGATTGATGGGTCAGTGGCAGATAATACGCCTGACCGACCTCGCAAGACAGGGCGATGCCCACGAGCGAGGCATGACGCGGGGTCAGGTGGGTCGTTTCTGTATCGAACACACATATGCCAGCCTCACGGGTTTTGTGAATAAATTCCTTCAAGGTCTTTTCGTCCTGTATCAGGACATAGCCATCTGACCTGATTGGGGTGTCCGTTTGGATATCAGGTGCGGCGTTTCCTTTGGGTGTGAAATGACTGGATTCACTTGTTTGGTAACCAATA
>CAKZKV010000280.1 GCA_937124505.1 uncultured Alphaproteobacteria bacterium | reverse complement strand
CGCGGTCTCATTTTATTAACCTTTATCAACCCACTTAAAACTTCAAAGAGCCAAAAAAATATGGTGATGATTGGATTTATAAAGAGATTAGGATGAGATCCAAATTAGTATACTATTGCTAGGTTAGTGTTTTTACGCGCTTTTTGAGTTAAATTGATCCGAAAAATCCCGCTGGCCCCCTGTTATAATTGGACTAAAGTTTGTAGAAAATAATTGGGCAAAATAGGGGTTAAAAATGAGAAAGCAAAAATGGACAAAAGAAGAACAGCGGCTCATGGTGCTGGAAATTTTACGAGGAGCAAAAACGGTCAATCAGGTTGCAAAAGAACATGGAGTTAGCGATGCATTAATATATCGATGGCGCGATCGAGCTTTACAGGGCATCTCAGAAGCTTTTAGTAATAACAAACAAAACAATCAGAGAAATTCTGACGCAGAACGCGAACGATTGCTGAAAATAATAGGCGAACAAGCCTGTGTTATTGACACGTTAAAAAAAACTTCGGAAATAATTTCACGATAGAGTTGAAACGTTATTTAATTAGAGAATTAAAGAATAAAATGAAAATAACAACGGCATTAAAATATATTGGATTATCGAAAAGCAGTTATTTCTATGAGTCTCGCACGTCGAGCGGCAATAAAAAAGCCTATCGAATGGATCCTGATCTTAAGAAAGTTTTGCTTAATTTAAAAGGACGGGAACTCACATTGGGGTATAGGAAATTGACAAAATATATCCGGAAAAAGCATCAAAAAATTTGGAACAAGAAAAAGGTTTATCCTCATATGAAAGCACTTGATCTTCTTCAACCAAAGCACATTAAAAGACGGTATTTGAAGAATCGTCGGCTTGCCGTGTTTTGTCCCATTCAAAGCAATGTGCGCTGGGAGGCAGACCTGACTTTTATTCCAACTCTTATGGGTATGATGTATTTATTCGTCGTGGAGGATACTTATGACAAGGAAATTCTGTCTGGATATATGGATGTTCGATGTCGCGCCAGTGAAGCGATTAAATCTTTAGAAGAGGCTATAAAGAAAAGATTCGGAGATAGCCTTCCTGAAGGTTTATTTTTGACGGTAAGAGTTGACAGGGGGTGTCAATTTACCGCCGAGGATTTTGCTAAATTTGCTAAATCAAAAGGAATACAATTAGAATTTTGCGGGATCCAGACGCCCAATGATAAGCCGTACATTGAAAGCTTTTTGGGATGTTACAAACGAGAAGAAGTTTACAGAACTGTTTATGAAGATCTTTTTCAAGCTTGTGACGGCTGGGAAAGTTACTGCAAATGGTACGATGAATTGAGACCTCATGGGGCATTAAATGATATGACCCCAAAGGCCTTCAGAGAGTCAAAACTCTCTACAGTTTCAACCTAATTTTGGTCCAGAAACATGGGGGTTGACTCGGAACGCAATACTAAACTTATTAGGTTTTATTAGTTAATTACAAATACAGAAAGATAAAAGCTCAAGGCATTTTGAGTAAGCACA
>CAKZKV010000279.1 GCA_937124505.1 uncultured Alphaproteobacteria bacterium | reverse complement strand
TCATTAAGGGGGATCAGGCTGCTAAATTCGCCGGACGTCTCCGGTTTCTTTTGCAATGCTTCCTCCTCGCTACGGTCGGAAAGTTCAACGACGCGGTGCAGCACGCCCACCGTTACAGGCTTGTTGCAGACCGGGCACAAGCCATTCCGTTCCAGCGTTTCTTCAGGTTTCAAACGGGCTTTACAGGCACGATGGCCGTCCTGATGATACTTCCCCTCTTCCGGGAAAAACTCGACCGTGCCGTGATAGCCTTCTCCCGTTTCCAGCGCCCGTTTGATGGCAAAATAATCCATATTGCAGGTATATTGCGTCGCCTCCCGCCCCAGCTTTTGCGGCGAATGCGCATCGGAATTCGAGACCAGCCGATACCTGTCCAGTTGTGACAAGCGCCAGTTCATTTCCGGATCGGACGACAATCCCGTCTCCAGCGCAAAAATCTCCGGCGTTAAATCACCATAAGCATGCTCCAGCGAGTCATAACCGCCTTTACTGCCCAGCACGGCAAACCACGGCGTCCAGATATGGGCGGGGATCAGGTAAGCGCCCTCTCCAGCTTCCAAAGTAATTTCCAACAAATCACGGGAGGAGAGTTTCAAAATCGGGCGGCCATCAGAGTTCAGATTTCCTATTGCGCCTAACTTCGCACAGAATTTATCGAGTGCCTGCCAATCCGGCATATAACATAGATGGTGGATTTTCCGCGTCTTGCCGTCATGTTTATAAATCGTGGAGATTTCCACCTGTAACATAAACCGGGTTGGCGCGCCGATGATCGTGTCCAGTTGCTCCTCGACATATTCTTCCAGATCGGGGCGCAAGCGGTACAGACCCGGCTCGGCAGGCACAAGCTTTTCTTTTAATTCCTTTTGCCAGGCCGGATGCGTAAAGTCCGCCGTGCCGATCAGGTCGAGCCCTTTTTTCCGCGCCCAGTAAGACAGCTTTTCCGGCGTGATGTTTTTCGCACATGCATAGGCATAGGAGGAATGGAGATGAAGATCGGCGTGGAACATCGGACGCAACATTATTTCAGATTAAACGGATATTCACGAGTGACAATTTTATCCGCAATCGTAAAATGTACTTTTTCCGGGGGCGCTTTATAAGTAACTTCTTCTGTTACAATCCCGTTCATATCTGATCGCCACAACATCTCGAACTCGGCCGGTTTCCCCTCCCTATCATAGGCTTTAATCTTAAATGCTTCGCCGTTTACACCACTATGTTGATAACGAACTTTGTTTTCCTTCATTTCGAGTAATTTGATGGTATGATTTCCCAATTTTTGTTCCTGATTAACATCATCCTTGCTCAAATCGATCTGCTTGATATCAACAGGGAGGTTCAGAATAACTTTGCCTTTCGCAGCCGCTACATCGGAAACTTTATAAGTATCCTGAAGATCTATAGTTTTTGGAGACTCATAAAAATGCACAGAATTGCCAAAATTTTGCGAAATAATCAATGGCATTTTTTCGTTTAAAATATTTTCTTTTCCGATTTGCTTGCCACTTTTATCATATATTCCTTCTATGATCAGGACGGCGGGTTCAACCATTAGAGGCAGATTTGGAATCTTCGCAATTTTTACCTTCGTCCAGACACTGTTCCCGTTAGGAAGCCAGGCCGTATCCAGTTCAATTAACACAGGACCAAGATTTTGTTTTAATTCAATAAAATGGTTCTCTTGCAGAAGCGCATCATAGTCCTGCCCGGAAAGAGACTGAACAATCGGTTTATCAGATTCTCCCTGCGCCAGAGCGGGAACAGAAAAAAGAATCATCAATAAATGAATATAAAAAATATTTTTTATCATAGAAGAGCTCCTCAAATAAAGTTTAACTGGATTTTCCCCTTAAACTTACGTAAGAAAATACAATGAGTAAAGATATGAAAGACATTGTCGCGCTGTGTAAGCGCAGAGGGTTTATTTTTCCGGCCTCCGATATTTACGGCGGCATTAACGGGTTTTGGGACTACGGCCCGCTGGGGACGGAGCTAAAAAACAATATTCGTGATTTGTGGTGGAAGGCCATGGTCTTAACGCCGCCGCTCGGCCCGGACGGCCAGCCGGTGCAAATGGTTGGTGTGGATAGTTCCATCATCCAGAACCCACGCGCATGGGAAGCCTCCGGCCATGTCGGCGGCTTTAACGACCCGATGGTGGATTGTAAGGAAACAAAGAAGAGATACCGGGCGGATCATCTATATGTTTACGTTGTGAAGAGTATAAAAGGAGAAGATGAGGATTCTCCACTTGCATTAGCTTTTGAAAAAGATACCGATACTGAAGATATAGAAAAGAAGCTAAAGAAACTTAGTAAAAGAATTCGGACTGTTACTATAGATAGTTTTGAGCGTATTCCATTTATGGAATTAAATCAGTGGGGCTACGCCGTAAATGAATATGGCCACAAACACCTCATGAAAAAATCTGATTTAAATTATAAAATTGAGGCAAAATTTTTAGTAGGGCCCGATGCTAAAGAACCCGGCACTCTAACCGAACCCCGTCAATTTAATATGATGTTCCATACATTTGTGGGGGCTATGGGCGGAGAAGAGAATAAAGCCTATCTGCGTCCGGAAACATGCGGCGGGATTTTCCTAAACTTCAAAAACGTGGTTGATTCCTCCCGCGTGAAAGTCCCGTTCGGCATTGCGCAGGTCGGGAAAGCCTTCCGCAATGAAATCACCCCGCGTAATTTCATTTTCCGCTCACGTGAGTTCGAACAAATGGAGATGGAATGGTTCTGCCACGAAGACGACGTGCCGATGTGGTTTGACTTCTGGGTCGAACAGCGCAAGAAATGGTGGGAATCCATCGGTATGGATCTGTCCAAATTCCATTATCTGGACGTACCCGCCGAAGACCGCGCCCATTACTCAAAGCGCACGATTGACATCGAATACCAGTTCCCGTTTGCCTATCCGGACTTTGACGAGCTGGAGGGGATCGCCCACCGCGGCAATTTCGACCTGACCCAGCATCAGGAATTTTCCGGTACGAAACTGGAATATATGGATCCTGTGACCAATGAGCGTTACCTGCCTCATGTCATTGAACCCGCGGCGGGTCTGACCCGTGCGGTTCTGGCGATTCTGGGGAAAGCCTATACGGTTGATGAAAGCCGTCCGTCCGGTGTGTATCTGAACTTCCATCCGTCTGTCGCGCCGAAAAAAGCCGCGATCCTGCCCCTGACCGCGAAAGAGGAACATGTTCCTATCGCGACAAAATTATATATGGACTTGCGGGAAGAATTTGCCGTTGATCTGGACATCAAGCAAAACATCGGTAAACGCTATGCCCGTCAAGATGAAATCGGCACACCATATTGTTTTACCATTGATAATCAGACACTTGAAGACCAGACCGTGACTGTGCGCGATCGTAATACCATGTCGCAAGAACGGATCAGTTTGGATCAGGTTGCATCATATCTGCGCG
>CAKZKV010000278.1 GCA_937124505.1 uncultured Alphaproteobacteria bacterium | reverse complement strand
GTTTTGATGGAAATTGCGTCCCGTAATGAGCTGGAAGTTGAATTTATCGTGCCGTCCAAATGGCTGCGTTATCTGAATGTCGGGGCGCCGCTGACGATGCGTATTAATGAAACGGAACAGACATATCAGGCAAAGATCATCAGGATATATGGAGAGGTTGACCCGGTCAGTCAGTCTATCCAGATGAGTGCGCGGTTGTCTGATTATGACGATCCGCTTTTACCGGGGATGAGCGGCCTGGTTGTATTAAATGCATCTGATATCAGACAGGCAGGCATCCGGGGGTATCTGGAAGGAAAACGTCAGGCGGCGGGTTATGAGGATTCGCAGGTATCCCGTCATATGCGTGGCTTGTCTTATGCCCTGAGAGGGCTGGAAGATGGATAAGGCGTTACGGCTCCTGCAGATCCAGAGGCAGGCCATGGAAGCCGCATCTGAAAATGAGCTGGGATTCCATGCAGTCAATGCCACGAAAAAGCTTGTTGATTACCGCCGCGCCGTTTTCTGGACGGGGAAGCACCGCATCCGCCTTCAGAATGTATCCGGCAATGCGCTCATAGATGAAAACGGGCCGCATGCGCTCTGGATACAGCAGAAAATTTTGAAGGAGATTAAGGCGCTGGGGGGCGATCAGATGTCCTGCGAGATTTCACAAGCAGACAACGAAAAAGAAGCCGAGGGCGTTGCGCCTTGTGTAATGCTGGTTGTGTTCCGTTATGGGGAACAGAATGACATCATCGGCGGGCTCTGGATTGAGCGGGAAACAGAGTTTGAAGACGGGGAGAAACACATCCTCGAAGAACTGGCGTTTTACTATACACGCGCACTGTTCCTCAGCCGGGGTATCAACAAACGTGATTTTTTACCGCTGTCCGAGCGGATGCGTTCTTACAAAAAATACATATGGGCGGTTCTTATTCTCCTGCTGTTTGTGCCTGTCAGATTGGTGATCACCGCGCCTGCGGAAGTGGTCGCGGTCTCCTCCCAAACGGTGAGCATCCCCTTTGACGGTGTTTTGAAAGATATTTCCGTTCGTCCCGGCGCGCGTGTGAAGGAAGGGGAGGTGATCGCCCGCATGGACGTGCAGGCGCTTGCCCTGCAGGCCGATACGGCGATGGAGGCCTTGCGCGCGGCGGAGGCCAAACTCTCTCAACTGAACAGGGAGGTGCTGCAAAATCCGGAACGAAAAGCAGAATTGGGGAAAGTATTGGCGGATATCAAGGCCAAAGAGATTGAGGCGTCTTATGCGCAAAGCCAGTTGCAGAAGGCGGAGATCCGGGCGCCGCGGGACGGTGTGGCGATTTTTGCCGATGTGAATGATTTCCGTGAAAAACCTGTGCAAACCGGGCAGACCATCATGCAGATTGCTGACCCGGAGCAGACGGAATTGCTGGTTCGTGTCCCTCTACAGGCCATCATCCCCGTTGACAAAACATCCACTGTTTCTTTTTTTCCAAATGCCGCGCCGCTTCGCAATTATGCCGCTGATATTCAATCAATCGGCTATCAGGCAAGCAAGGATTCCGATGGGCTGCTGAGTTACAAAATCCGCGCAGGCTTTTCAGAAAAGGCACAAGGCATCCGCATCGGCTGGAAGGGCGTGGCGAAAATCAGGGGAGACTGGAGCGTTTTGGGATACCGGATTTTGCGGCGGCCCCTGATTGCCCTGCGTAACATGGCGGGGGTGTAGATGCAGGAATTTGAGATGACCCCGGACACAAAAATTCCCCGCTTGAATCCTGATTTGAAACTGGTGAAGGGGAGCGCAGCGGAGGACGGAACGCCGAACTGGCGCTTGTATCACCCTGTTTCCCATCAATATTTTCATCTGGGTTGGGAAGAATTTGAATACCTCTCCCGCTTTTCGTTGTGTACAACTTATCGGGAACTGGCGGATAAATTGCGCCGGGAGACAACGCTGGAACCTGACGAAGAAAGGTTTAAAGAACTTTTGTTGTTTTTGAACCGGCATGGCCTGATCAGGCCTGTGGAAGGGTTGCCTTTAACACCGCCTGCCAAGGAAACAAAATCCCTGCTGTCCGGGCTGGTTCACAACTACCTGTTTTTTTCGTTGCCGCTGGTCAGGCCGCAGAAATTTCTGGAAGCGACCTATCCTTATGTTGCATTTTTCTTTTCAAAAGAGGCCAGTCTGATCGCCCTGCTGGTGTTACTGTATGGCGCGGTGATGACGTTTGGCCGTCTTGATGAGTTTACGGCGACATTTTTGAACCTGTTCAGTATGGAAGGCGCTTTGACGGTTGCGCTGGTATTTACGGTTATCAAATTGCTGCATGAACTGGGCCATGCCTATACATGTATCAAAT
This sequence comes from uncultured Alphaproteobacteria bacterium, assembly GCA_937124505.1. Classification (GTDB taxonomy): domain Bacteria; phylum Pseudomonadota; class Alphaproteobacteria; order Micavibrionales; family Micavibrionaceae; genus JACKIP01. Next base: position 12,330 of record CAKZKV010000278.1, on the reverse strand, counting down.
ATGGCCTGAACGTGCCGCATATGGGCGTTGCCTTTATGGTCATGTATCCGGTGTTTTATACGGAAACGACTTCCGCCTGGGCGTTGGCCGGGCGCAGGGAGAAGGTCGAAATCGGGCTGGCGGGTATTCGCTTGGAACTGATGCTGGCGGCCATCTTTTTACTTGTCTGGAATGATGCTGCGCCGGGACTATTGCAAAGTATTGCTTTTAGCGTTGTGGCGATTTCGCTGCTGGGGTCATTGCTGATTAACCTGAATCCGCTGATGCGTTTTGACGGCTACTTTATTCTGGGGGCCGCCTTGGGCATTGAAAACCTGCATGGGCGCGGGTTCGCCTGCGCGCGCTGGGGATTGCGAAAAATGTTGTTTGGCTGGCAGGATGAATGCCCGGAAGCGGCCATCGGCTCGAGGCGGCGTTTCCTTGTGTGTTTTGGCTGGGCAACGCTGATTTACAGGTTTTTCCTGTTTGCCGGGATTGCGGCGCTGGTCTATATGTTGTTCCCCAAGCCATTCGGCCTGATCCTGATGGTCATTGAAGTCCTGTGGTTTATTGTTCTTCCGATTCTGTCAGAGCTAAAAGTCTGGATTTCCCGCTCGGCAGACCTTATCAGATATACACGCGGTAAAATGACCTTTGCTATTGCATTCATCGCCTCGATTTTCCTGTTTTTGCCGATACAGGGCCATGTGAATGCGCCGGGTGTGGTTCACGCCGCAGAGTACAGGGATGTCTATGCCTCTTATCCGTCGCAGCTTGTGCAATTGAATGTTGCAGAAAATAAGTTTGTCGAGACAGGGCAGGTTCTGGCGCGGCTTGAATCTGCGGAACTTGAGAAGGATTATGAACTGACGCAGATTTCCCTTGAGGAACTTGAGAAACAGATGCGCCGCCAGCAAACAGATGTGGCTTTGTTGCGTGAAAATCAAGCTCTTTTGCAGAGCCGGATTGATGACCTGAAAATCAGATTGAAATCTTTTCAGCAAAAACGTGAGCAGTTAACGGTGAAAGCGCCGTTTAATGGCTATATCAAGGATATGAACCCGGAGCTGCATGACGGGCGTTATGTTTCCGTTGATGATTTATTATTTCGCGTTATCAATTCGCAGCAAAATCTGGTAACAGCCTATGTGAGCGAGCAGGATATCGAGCGTATCCATCAGGACAATCCGGCGGAATTTCGCGCCGCATATTCTTTGATCGAAACGTTGCCGCTGCATGTGAAAAGTATTGAAAAAACCAATGTGGCAAATCTGGATAAAGCAGAAGTATCCTCGGTTTATGGCGGCCCTGTCTATAGTGAACTCTTCCAAAGCGGGAATGAAGCGGTACGCATTGTTCCCAGGCAAAGTCTTTACAAGGTGACTTTGGAGCCTAAAGAGCCTGAGTTTTTGCAGGTTACATCTGGAATCATCACGATCAAGGCAGAAAACGTAATGCCTGTGAGTATATTTTTTCATTGGCTGTATGCCCTGTTCTTACCAGAAAGCGAAATTTTATGATGAAAAAGCCAGGATTTCTGACTGTAACACTTTCCTCTCTTCTTTTGACGGCGTGTGTCGCGCCGCAGACGGGGCTTGATACGGCAGAGCATATTGAAATGCTGCAACAGGATCAGAAAAAACTGGGATTTGATGAGGTGAAGAAAGAAACGATCACTCTCTCCTTGCAAGAAGCGTTGATGCGCGGTGTTGATTATAATCTGGATGCACAGGTTGCAGCATTGGAAGCGCTGGCGGCAGGTGAGGAGATCAATCTGGCGCGGCTGAATGCTTTTCCGTCTCTGATGTTGTCTTCCAGCTATATCGGCAGATCAAACAAGGGCGCTGCGTCCAGCCGTTCCATCCTGACCAATACGCAATCTCTGGAACCTTCCTATTCGACGGAACAATACAGGGATGTGCAGGACTTGAGCATGAACTGGAACCTGATCAATATCCTGCTGGCGGTTTCTGAAACACAAACAGCAAAAGCGCAGCACAGTATTGCCCAGGAGCGCCTGCAAAAAGTCCGTCAGAATATTCAAAAGGATATTTATTCTGCCTATTTCCGTGCTCTGGCGGCGCAGGAAACTGAAAAAATTTCGGAGCGTTTGATCAGGGAGGGGGACACACATTTGCGAAATTTGCAACGGGCGCAGCAAAAACAATTATTGTCGGGGGAAATTGTCAGTTCGAAAAGCCGGGACATACAAACGGCACTGGCCACCCTGAAAACGCAGCAGGGAGAGTTATCTCTGGCATTAACGGAACTGAAAAGCCTGTTGTCTTTGCCGCAAACTGTCCACCTTCAACTCAGTGGGGATTTGAAAGGGGATGAAAAGCGTATTTCACGGCTTTTGTCGGAAGATGTGCGGGCGCAGGAAGCAGAAGCCCTGAAAAACCGTCCCGAAGTGCGGGAACTGGTTTTACAGGATAATATCAATGCGCAGGCGATCCGTGAAGAAGTGATCCGCACCGTTCCGGGGGCGGAGTTGTTCTTTGCCATGAACCGGGACAGTAACGATTTTCTGCGTGAAAGCCAGTGGGGGAATTTCACGCTGACGCTTCAGCAAAATCTGGTGTCCTTGCTGACTTATCCTTCCCGCAAGCGTCATGCGGAGAACCAGAAGAAAATAGATGAGGCCCGCCGCTTGTCCTTGTCTTTGGCCGCATTGACGCAGGTTCATCTGGCGCGTCAAAGGCTGGATTACCTAAGTGATTTATATCGCCATGCCAAAAAAATGCAGAAACATGAGCAGTTTTTGTCCTTTGCCAGTGCTCAGAAAGAAAAAGCGGGTTTTATGAACGCGCAGGATGCCTTTTTACAGGAAGTTGAGGCGCAGATCAAAAAAATAGAACTGTATCAATATGTTATTGATGTACAGGACGCCTATGCGACATTGAATAATACACTTGGGCGTGATTTATTACCAAGGCGCTAAAAACGTTGAATTTTAAGAGTTTTTAAGGGAATTCCGCTAAACTGGTAAAAACAGGAAAAGAATTTTTGTATGAAGGAATTGCGGCGTAAAAAATTGTCGATCAAGGCACTTGAAAAGCGGATGATGCTGGATGCTTCTCTCGGAGCTTTGACGACAACGACTGTGATTGCCGAAAATGATGCGAATAGCACGCCGCAAGTGCTGGATAATGATGTTTCTGTGAGTGGCTCAACGACAGACTTTACAGGGGACAGCCTGGTCATTTCCACAACGGGAGGCGCAGAAGACCAATTAACCATACATGATGAGGGAACAGGGGCCGGGCAGGTCGGATTTGACGGGGCAAACGTCACATATGAAGGGACATTGATCGGGACGCTCTCTTCTGGCGGGGCGAATGGTGCAGACCTGACGGTTGATCTGAATGTCAATGCCAGCAAGGCGGCAATAGAGAGGGTGATTGAGAATATCACCTATCAGAATACGTCCGATAACCCAACAACCAGCAGGACGATTAATTTTGCGCTGGCGGCGTATTTCTCGGAAGATGTAGACGTTACGATTGTTCCGCAAAATGAGGCTCCTTCGATTGATGCCAATGCAGGGATGACCGTAAATGAAGGGGATTCCTTGGTTTTAAGCCCGGCCATGCTGGGGGTGAGCGATCCTGATAATCTGGATACAGAGGTGACCTTTAATATCTCAACGACGGTTACAAACGGACGTCTGGAACTGACAACGAATACAGGCGTGGCGATTACGTCCTTCACGCTGGATGATTTGAATAATAACCGTGTGCAATATGTGCATGATGACTCGGAAACAACATCCGACAGTTTTACATTTTCTGTCACGGATGGAACGGAGACGACGGCAGACCAGAATTTTAACATTACGGTGACTCCGGTGGATGAAGCGCCCGTGATTGTTACCAATAACGGCGCGGACGTGTCTCTCGGTTTTTCGATCTCCATTGGGGGCGAGGCACCGCAATTTGGATTGGAGCGTTACAGGGAGACAGGAGTGGGAACCTATACCAGCAATCAATCCCTCATTGACAACCAGAACAGTATGTTCACTCTGATCTTTACAACGGACTCAACCTCTCATACAGGGGTTCCGGGGCAGGTTTTATTTGAAGATGGTGGTTCCGGGCGTGGCATAGGACTTTATATAAACAGTGCAAACGAACTAGCCTGGTATGCTGGTGTTGCTGAAGGTACGCCGGAGCTTACGTCTTCTATCCCTCTGGCAACATCGACGCAATATGCGGTGGTTGTGGAAATTGACAAGGACACAGACCAGATCCGCATGCATTACAGGCAGGCGGGAGATTTTGACTGGTTTTCTTTTGGCCGTACGCCGGAAGAACAACTCAATGGCTTCACGGATACGACAGACCTTTCCGGGGGAAATGATGGAGGTCTGGGCGTTGTCGGGGGAGGTTCATATGGCGGTTATACCGGGTCCGTTAGCGGTACACGGGATTTTCAGGGAAGCATCGACAGTCCCCTGATCGTTTATGATTTTCCGACTGATCTGGGCGGAGCCAACACAAAGCTGGTGGCAACGGATGTAGATGATAGTGCTGCAGACCTGATTTATACGATCACCAGCAATGTTTCGTTCGGAACACTCTATCGTGATGGAATTGCTCTGGGTTTGAATGATACATTTACGCAGGCCGATCTGGATACGGGAATTGTCACCTACCAAAACCTCATTGGTAGTGATGATCAGTTTACGTTCAGTCTGTATGACGGCACAAACACTATTGCTGGACAAACCTTTGATATTCGGGTCGATACGGTGAATACAGCCCCGTCAATGTTGAATGAAACTGTTATCTATGATGAAGACTTTGAAGGTGGGACATCAGGCTGGAATAATAATACAACGTCTACAGATTCCAAGTTGAGCGAGTTTTGGGGGCGTTTTAACCGTAACATTAATGTGAGCGGTAATCAGGAATTATACCAGACGTTTGCTTTGTCCGGGACGCAGGACTACGTCACAATCGAATTTGATTTTTTTGAGTTCGACACCTGGGATAATGAATATTTTTATGTGTTCATTGATGATACCCAGGTTTTGAACAGTCATCTTTATCGTTATACAATATTTGATACGGAGGCAAACGGAGAGACAGGGAATGTGAGCTATCGTGTGCAGGAACTGACCGATGGTTTGGGATATCTGACCTATAATGCCTCCTATTACGATCAGGTTTTAACCTACTCCCTGACGGTCAAAACGACCGATACAAATATTAAGCTCGGTTTTGGCAGTAGTCTGAACAGTACGAACCTGAATGACGAGTCATTTGGGATTGATAATATCCGTATCGCGGAAGTTGGCTCTGCCGGGGCAGTGCGCGCATTCCAGGTTTCAGAACTGGCTGCCAATAACGACTTGATCGGTTTTGTTGAAGCGCGTGATCCGGATGCGGGGCAAAGTCTGAGCTATTCTGTGACAGGCGGAACGGGGGCCGGGATTTTTGCGGTGGATTCTTCATCAGGGGAAATTGTCGTTGCAGATAACAGTACGATTGACTATGAATCCGGCACAACGTCATACACATTGACCGTACGGGCGACGGATAACGGGCCGGGACTGTTGTTTGATGAACAGACGGTGACAATTAACATTCAGGATGCTTTTGAGAATACGGCTCCTGTCTTTACAACATTCGGGCCGTTTATAGTTTCTGAAGATGCGGCTGTAAATGACGATGTGGGCACGATTGTTACAACCGATGCAGAAAGTGACAGCGTAAATTACAGCATTGTTGCCGGAAACGGGGACAGTATTTTCAAGATCAATTCTTCATCGGGTCTGATTGAGATCAACAATACGGCAAATCTCGATTATGACCGCTACAATCAGTATGTTCTGACGATTCGGGCGACGGATGATAATGATCTGTCAAAATATACAGACCAGAATGTGACAATCAATATTACAGATATCAATGAAGCGCCGCTTCTGAATATTGAGGATGTTATTGAAACACAATATAGCGGCATCGTTTACAGTGTCGATACGGGGAATTTCTATACATTGGTCACGACCAATCTCACGTTTGATAATGCGTTGTCCTATGCAGAAACACAGCTTTTGGAAGGTGTTGCCGGACATCTGGTCACTATTACTTCTGCGGCGGAAAATGCGTTTGTCGATACGGTGACCACGACGCATGCCTGGATTGCCCTGAGTGATGCCGGGAATGAGGGAGAATGGTACTGGATGGCCGGGCCTGAAGCCGGGACGCAGTTGACCAAAAGCGGCAATGTTGATCACGGTGGCTTCTACAATCGGTGGGCCGGTTCAGAGCCAAACAGCGGGACAGGCGCAAATTACGCCATTATGAACAACAATGATTCCTGGTATGACGATGGCAACGGCAATTCACGCCATTCTGTCATCGAATGGGAAGGCAGGGACGTGATTAATAATGACACGTATCTGGTGTCTCATGTTAATCCCGATGCTTCGGATGTAAATGTGGGAGATTCCATAGGCTTTGTAAAAAGTATTGATCCGGAGGGGGATGCCCTGAGCTTTTCAATCGAGGCGGGTAATGCGGACGGCATTTTTGAGCTGGATTCCGTAACCGGGGAACTCAGAATTCTGGATATAACGAATCTGGATGCGACCATAACAGATACTTATGTATTAACTGTCCGTGCAACGGAAACGGTGGGTGGTAAGTTTACGGAAATTGATATTACTATAAAATTCGACGATAGACTCTCGCTTTCCATGACGGATGACACGTTGGAAATGCTTGAAGACGGCAGTGTACTTTTGACAACATCCAACCTGAATATTTCCGATCCGGATGGTGTTGCCGCTGATACGCAATTCAGGCTTACAACCTGGCCGGCAAATGGTCATCTGGAACTGACGACATATCCGGGCTATCAAATTACAAGCTTTACGCTGGACGATCTTCAGAATGATCGTGTGGTCTATATGCATGATGCGTATGAGACAACAAGCGACAGTTTTGAATTTAGCGTCAGCGATGGGGCTTATACGATTTCCGGGACTGTCATCAATGTTGATATTACGTTGATCAACCTGGCTCCTGCCATTGATGTGAACACGGGGGCTACTGTTTTAGAAGGTGGCAGTGTGACGGTCACGCAGGCGATGCTGGACAGCAGTGATCCTGACAGTATTGATACGCCGGATCAGTTGACTTATACGGTGACATCACTCGTCAACGGTCATATTGAGGTCAATAGTGTAAGTCAAAACACCTTTACGCAGGCAGATGTAAATAATAATCTCGTTGTCTTTGTGCATAATGGAAGTGAGGGAGACGGCGGATTTGATTTGTCTCTGGCCGATGGCGGGGAAGACGGAGCGCTTCCAGTAACGGCAACCTTTACAGTGACAAAGACGGATGTCAACGATGCGCCGCTCATTACGACGAATAATGTGATTGATGTTGTCGAAGGGCAGACGGTCACAGTTACAACCGCAGACCTGAACGTGACCGATCCGGATGATAGCGCGACAGGAATCGTCTATACCCTATCGGGAATCATAAACGGTTTTGTGGAATTATCGACAAATCTTGGTGTGCCGATTATCAGCTTTACGCAAAATGATTTGGAAAATAACCGGGTTGTTTTCCGTCATGATGGAAATGAAGGTGATGCAGGGTTTGATATCAGTGTGGCAGATGGCGGAGAAGATGGCGCGCTTCCGGCAACAGCCGCTGCTGTGTTAAACAAGCTTGATGTCAATGATGCGCCAACGATCGGGGTGAATGCCGGTGCCAGTGTAAACCAGAACAGCATTGTCGTGATCAAGAACTCCGTCCTGAGTGCCGCTGATTCTGATGATAGTGGCGTGGGGTTGACCTTTACGGTTACGGGGACGTCAAACGGGCAGGTGGAACTGGCTTCCAACCCGAATGTTGCGATTGCTAGCTTCACACAGGACGATATTGATAATTCACGTCTAGTATTTCGCCATAGCGGGCCACCGACAACCGCCGGATTTGATTTTATACTTGCGGATGGCGGGGAAGACGGGGCCGGAACGGTTTCCGATACATTCAGCCTGAGCGTTGATAATGTCAATGATGCGCCGGTTATTGCGACAAATGCTACGCCGACGATGAATGAAGGGACCACGCTCGTTATCGATACAACCATGCTGGATTCCTTTGATCCGGACGACTTCGGCGCCGATCTGACTTGGGCGGCTTCCAGCCTGTCCAATGGCATCCTGCAAGTCAGTGGCGTGACCCAGAATACCTTCACGCAGGCGGATCTGGATGCCGGGCTTGTGACGTTTGTTCACGACGATAGCGAAACAACGACTGCCGGGTTTGATATTCAGGTTGCAGATGGGGGAGAAGATGGCGCGCTGCCTGACACGGATACGTTTACAATTAATGTTACGCCGGTGAATGAAGCTCCGACATTGGTGGTCAACGATGGTGATCCGAATGTCATTAATTTTAACGATTACACGATTGATCCGTTCGATGCCTCTCAGGATGGTCAGGGCGGTGATCCGACATCGTTTACTGTCAGTCCTGATGGAACAGTTTTGACACTAAGCGGAAATGCATGGAAAAAGGTAGACTTCCCTTATACCTTGACTGCCAATACCGTTTTATCTTTTGAATTCAGGACGGATTCCATTGTGGAAATCGCCGGAATCGGTTTTGACGATGCCAGCGGTTTTGGAGGGGGCGTGAATGGTTACCAGTTAAACGGGACGCAAGTCTGGAACGGGATGGACCAGTCTTTCAGGACCTATCAAAGTGGTGATGGCTGGGTCCGTTTCGATATTCCGATCGGGTTGGATTATACGGGACCTATGACGCAACTGGTATTTGTTCTGGATGATGATGCGTCCCCAACAGGCAACCTGTCTTTCCGTAATGTTAATTTTTATGAAAACAGCCTGAATCTTGAGATGGATGAAGGCGGCACATTCAATATTACGAACGCCCATCTCAATAGTACCGATCCGGATGATAGCGGTGTGGAACTGACCTTTACCGCATCAAATATCACAAACGGTCATATTGAAGTCGGTGGTGTGGCACAGAATACCTTTACCCAGGATGATATTGATAATAACCGTGTGGCCTACATTCATGATGGCAGCGAGAGCCTGACCGCCGGATTTGATATTTCTCTGGCTGATGGCGGTGAGGACGGGACGGTCGCGGACACGGGACATTTTGATATTGTTGTCAATCCGCTGGATGATGCACCTGCCGCAGCGACAAATAACGGTCTGAGCATCAATGAAGGGGCGACCGTTACAATTTCCGCTTTGGAACTGACGACTTCGGATGTCGATACCGAGCCCCGTAAAGTGGTGTTTGATATCACCTCAAATGTCTCACATGGTCGCGTGGAACGTTCCACCAATCCCGGTGTTGCCATCAGCAGTTTTACGCTTGCGGATATTGAGGCCGAGCGCGTGCGCTATGTTCATGATGGAACCGAGACAATCGCAGATTCTTTTGATTTTACGGTGCGGGACGGTACGACGACTTTGGCGGCAGATACATTCTCCATTGCGATTGCGCCGCAAAATGACGGTGCGGTCATTACGGGGGATTTGACTCTTGGTGTCAATGAAGGGGCAACCATCACATTGACAACAACCGATTTGAATGCCGTTGATCCCGATGATAATGCTGCGGAGTTGACTTACACAGCCTCCAACTTGTCAAACGGTCATATTGAAGTGGGAGGGATTGTTCAAAATACCTTTACCCTTCAAGATATTATCGACGGGGATGTAGTCTTTGTTCATGATGGCAGCGAAACAATAAGCGCCGGGTTTGATATTTCTCTGGCGGACGGTCTGGAAGACGGAGCAGGGGCAGACACGGACACTCTAAGCATTATCGTCACGCCGGTGAATGATGCTCCCACGGCTTTAAATCTCTCTCATACGTCTGTTCTGGAGACAACAGAAATTGGCACTGTGATAGGGACGTTATCGACAACGGATGCCGATCTGCCCTCGGATACATTTACTTATAGCATCCTGGCCGACCCGGATGGCAAGTTTGATGTGGTTGGCGACAAGCTGGTCTTGAATGATGTTCTGGATTATGAAGCGCAAAACAGCCATAGCGTTACCATCCGGACGAATGATGGAAACGGCGGGACTTTTGACCGGGTCTTTACGATCAATGTGATGGATAATGCGGCACCGACAGGCATGACGCTTGACCATGACAGTGTTGAGGAAAACGTTGCGGCGGGAACTCTGGTTGGTATGCTGGAGGCAGCCGACCCCGATCTGCCGGGTGATGTAATGACATATGCCCTGATGAGTAACCCGGACAATATCTTTGTCCTGCATGAAAATAGTCTGCTGGTACAGGGCAGTATAGATTTTGAGACAACACCGGAAATAGATATTGTCATTCGCGTTACCGATCTGGACGGCAATCAATTTGACCGGGCTTTTACCATTCATGTCAATGATCTCAGGGAAGCCGGTCTGGACGGGTTCGTAGAGCCGGAAACACATCTCCGTCCTCTGCTGGAAAGAGAGCCGTTCCATCTTTCATCCGGGCATGAAACGCAACGTGTCTTGCAGACATTTCTGAATCCGGATGTTTTTAATCACAGTAGAAGTCTTCTTGGCGATTTTGAACAAATTCTTCGCACATATACAACGCAGCAGATACAGAACATTCCCGGACTGGAGCAAAGCATTGTCTTGCCGACTGGTGTAGTGCAGGCAAATATGTTTCTTCCTGAAGGAACAGGCGAAATTCCAGCAGAGACACAGGAGGGAGAAGACTACACCAATCTGCGTGAAATGGTCGCTTTCCTGCGGAACATGAATGATTTGCAGGAAGATATCCCGGAACATACCGGACATTATGATGTCAATGATGTTTTTGTGGATGTTCTCACCTATCAGGAACAGCGGCAAGAGAAACTCCGGCAGGCATTATCTTCATAAAATGAATCATCTTCGTAACTGGTAATCAGGGCGTGCCTGATGTAATAGTATAGATAATATGTATGATCTGATTGTCATTGGAGGAGGCATCAACGGATGCGGCATTGCACGGGACGCGGCAGGCCGGGGTCTGAAAGTTTTGCTTGTCGAAAAAGACGATCTCGCTGGCGCGACCTCTTCCGCCAGCACCAAACTGATTCACGGTGGTTTGCGCTATCTGGAGCAATATGATTTCAAACTGGTGGCGGAGTCTTTGAACGAGCGGGAGCGATTGCTGCACAGCGCTTCTCATATTATCTGGCCGCTGGAATTTATTTTGCCGCACGAAAAACATGTGCGCCCGTACTGGATGATCCGTTTGGGATTGTATCTTTATGATTTTCTGGGAAAGCGAACATTGCTGCCAGCCTCCAAAGGGGTGAACTTCAACATACATCCCGCGGGAAAGCCGCTCAAAAAAATATATAAAAAGGGTGTGTCCTATGCCGATTGCTGGGCAGACGATGCGCGGCTGGTGGTTTTGAATGCCATAGACGCTGCCATCAAGGGCGCTGCGATTTTGCCGCGAACGGAATGTGTGGCGCTGAAACCTGATAATGATGTCTGGCATGTGACCCTGGAAAACAAGACGAACGGCGCAAAGAAAACTCTTGCAGCAAAATGCGTGGTGAATGCAACCGGGCCATGGGTGCGGTCGCTGCTGGATGCAAAGGGCCTGGCCAAAGGAGAGACTTATAAAATTCGTCATTCCAGAGGCAGTCATATTATTGTGCCGCGTCTTTATGACGGGGAACAGGCCTATATCCTGCAACAAGAAGACAAACGGATTGTCTTTGCTATTCCTTACGAGCAAAAGTTTACCCTGATCGGGACAACGGACGCTCTTTATGATCGAGATCCGGCATGTGCGGAGATTTCAGAGGATGAAAAGAGATACCTTTGTAACGCTGTCAACCGCAGCTTTGAAAAGCAAATTACGGTGGATGATATTGTCTGGCATTACAGCGGCGTGCGCCCGTTGCTGGATAGCGGGGACAAAAATCTCTCAAAGGTCACGCGTGATTATAAACTGGATCTGGAGACCTCTTTCGGGCCGCCGTTGCTGAATGTGTTTGGCGGTAAACTGACGACTTTCCGCAAACTATCGGAGCAGGCTGTCGATCAGATCGTGTCGTTTTTTCCGGAAGCCCGGTCTGCCTGGACGCGCGATGCGATTTTACCGGGTGGGGAGATTTCCGCAGCGGATTTTGAATTGTTCTTTCAAGAATTAAAAATGCGCTATGACTGGGCGGATGAAAAAATGCTGCGCCGTTATGCCCGCGCCTATGGGACGATCTCCTTTCAAATTCTGGGCCGGGCGCATGCAGAGAGCGATTTGGGGACACATTACGGTGATGATGTGTATGAGGCGGAGATTCGTTATCTGATTGAACAGGAATGGG